>NZ_JARACH010000060.1:0-58099 GCF_029087445.1 Amycolatopsis sp. La24 | reverse complement strand
TGACGGTTCGGGGGTGCTTGTCAAGGCGGGAAAGATGCCTTGACAAGCACCCCCGAACCGCAGGGAGGCTTCGTATCGGGGTGCGCGGGAGGGGCTGGGCGCCTCGATGGTTTGGGTGCAACGGCGGCGGTTGGATGGTGGGGCTCGCGCCCCAATGAGGTCTTTCCGGTAGCGCGGTGGGCGGTGGCTGGGTGGCCGAGCTAGTGCCGCAACGAGTTCCCCCGGCAGCGCGGCGATGGGCAGTTGAGTGGCAGAACTTGTACACCGATGAGGTTTCCCGGCAGTCCGATGTTCGGCTGCCAGGCCCTGAGGCTCACGGCCCCACTGAGGTTTCCCCAGCAGTGCGATGTGCGGCGGCCCGGCGGTGGGACTAGCCCACCAATGAGGTTTCCGGCAGCGCGGTGCCTGACGGTTGGGCGGTGGGGCTGACTGCCCCAATGAGGTTTCCCGGCTGCGTGGTGTGCGGTGGGTCGGCGGTAGCCGTGCTGGTCAAGGCCCCGCGGAGTACCAGCCGAGGAGACCCGCCGGGCTGCCCCTCTCTCGAGGCGGTCCGTGAAGGGCTCCTTGAGGGAATCTGATTCCTTCAAGGAGCCCTTCACGGACCTCCCCACCGCGCCCGCAGCCGCAGGAAGGGTGGAACCCTCCGCGAGCGCGGTGCGCGGGGCTGCCCTGGCCGATGGGCGCGATACGGCCCGCGAGAACGTCCGTGAGGGGAACCCCCAGGGAATCAGAGTCAATGAGGGTTCCCCTCACGCACCTTGGGACCACCGCGGATCAGAGCCGGCGACCCTGCTCACATTCAAATGTCTGACATTCGGTGTTAGGGTCACCTTATGAACGATCTTCGGGCACCCCATCGGGTCGCCAGTCTTGCCGCGCAGCTTGTGGACACCTTGCGGGAGCAGATCGCCTCCGGGGAGTGGCCCGTCGGGATGCGGATTCCGGCGGAGAATGACCTGGTCAAGCAGCTTGGCGTCGGGCGCACGACGGTGCGGGAGGCCCTCGGCGCGCTGGTGCATCTCGGGCTGCTGGAGGCTCGGCGCGGCGACGGGACGTACGTCCGCGCGTCCAGTGAGATGCAGTCCGTCTTGATGCGGCGGGCCAATTCCTCTCGGCGGAGCGACGTGCTGGAACTGCGGGCCGTGCTGGAGGAGTATGCCTCTGGGCTGGCTGCGGTGCGTCGCAGTGACGACGACCTCGTCGAGTTGCGGCATCTGCTCGAAGAGTCCGGGAGGCGAGACGACACCCGGACGACTGCCGAGGCGGACGTTCGTTTTCACCAGGCCGTCGTGAACGCGGGCCGGAATTCCCTGCTTACCGAGGTGTACGACGTCCTCAGCGCGTCCGTTGTCGAGCAGATCGGCGACACTCTTTGGACTGACGAAACCGCCGACGAGCACGCTCGGTTGCACCGGCAGCTGATTGACGCGATCGCTGCGCAGGACGAGGTCGGGGCGCGTTACTGCGCGGCCGAGATCGTCAAGCTCACCGGGGCCGGGGCGGAGCGGGAGAAGTGACGGCCGAAGTTGAGGCGCCGTCGGTCGCGAAGAGAGCGGTCACCAAATCTGAGTGGTCCGTGGGGTTGTTGCTCGCGATCCTTCTCGTGGCCGCCAATCTGCGGGTGACGTTGACGGGCGTCGGCACGTTGCTGCCTGCTATCGAACACGACACGGGGCTGCCTGCGTCGGCGGGCGGCGTGTTGAATACGTTGCCGTTGTTGATGTTCGCGGTGACTTCGCCGCTGGTCGGGCGCGTCTCGCATCGGATCGGGTCTACGCGGTTGCTCGTGCTTTCGCTGGCGGTGCTGGCGGCGGGCACAGTGGTTCGGTCGCTGCCGTCGGTTGCCTGTTTGTTCATCGGGACGGTGTTGCTGTCCGCGGCGATTGCGGTCGGGAATGTCTTGCTGCCGACGGTGATTCGCGCTCACGTGCCAGCCTCGCGAATCCATGCTGTCAGCGCGCTTTACGTCACGGTCATGGGTGTGGTCGCGGCGGTGTCGTCCGGGATTTCCGTTCCGCTGGCGGGGGCATTGCCGGGTGGCTGGCATTCCGCGCTGGGCTGGGGCGTGGTCGTCGCGTTGGCCGCGCTGGCGGGATGGTTGCCGAGGCTGCGCGGTTCGCGGCCGGATGCCGGGGCGCGGACGGGCAGTTCGCACGCGCCGACGCCGTGGCGATCTTGGCTCGCATGGCAGGTTTCCCTGTTCATGGGCCTGCAATCGCTCGCTTTCTACACCGCCGTCGCGTGGCTGCCCAGCATCCTCATCGGGCAGGGCATGAGCACCGCGGCGGCCGGCTGGATGCTGTTCTACTACCAGCTCGTCGCGCTCGCCACCGGCATGGTGCTGCCCCTGCTCACCCGGGGCCGGGCCGACCAGCGGGTTCCGGCGGCCGCCGCCTCGGCGGTCACTGCGGCTGGGTTCGCGATTCTTCTTCTGGCGCCCGGAATCGCGATCGTCGGGTGCACGTTGCTCGGGCTGGGCAGCGGGGTCTGTCTCGTGCTGGCGCTCAGCTTCCAGAGCCAGCGCGCCACCGGTCCGAGCGAGACGACTGCGCTGGCCGGGATGGCACAGTCCATCGGCTACCTGGTCGCGGCGGCCGGGCCGCTGGTGCTCGGCATCCTCCACGACGCCACCGGAAGCTGGTCCGGCGCGCTCGTCGCGCTCACCGCGTTGAGTGTCGTGATGGTCTTCGCCGGATACGGAGCCGGGCGCGACCGGCACGTTCGCGCTGATGTCTGACCTCGACCTCGCCGACCAGGTGACCCGCCAGCTTCTCCTGCTGACGCGGCTGGTCAAGCGAGCGGAAGCAGCGCCGGACGAGCCGATGCGCTTGCCGCTGCTGGCCCTGCTCGCCGAGGACGGTCCGTCCCGGGCCGGGGAAATCGCCGCGGCGCTGGGCGTGAACCCTTCGACGGTCAGCCGCCAGGTCGCCGGGCTGGTGCGGTCCGGACTGGTCGAACGCCGGGCCGATCCCGAGGACGGGCGGGCCAGCCCGCTGGTCGTCACCGCCGCGGGACGGCGGGTCCTCGACCTCGAACGACGACGACGGGCCACGCAGGTCGGCGACGCTCTCGCCGCGTGGTCCCCGGAGGCCCGGGCGCGGTTCGCGGACCTGCTCGGATGTTTCGTCCGCGATCTCCGGCAGTCGGGCGTGCTCCCTGCCCAGTGAGCAGAACCTCTTCCGCTCGATGTTATTGACGGATAACATTAAGACGTCGATAGTTCCAGTTCAGCTCGCTCCGATGGTTATTACGTAGTAACTCCGGGCGAGATTCAGGGAGGTTCGCCATGCTGGATACCGCGGACAGCGTGCGCGCGGCCGTGTTCGCGCTCAAGGAAGGCCGGATGGTCGTGGTCGTCGACGATCACGACCGGGAGAACGAGGGCGACCTCGTGCTCGCGGCCGACAGTGTCACTGCCGAGCAGATGGCCTTCCTCGTCGCGCACACCACCGGAATCGTGTGCGCGCCGATGACCGGGGAACGAGCCGACGCGCTCGCGCTCCCGCCGATGGTGGCGGAGAACAAGGACGCGCACGGCACCGCGTTCACCGTCTCCGTGGATCACACGGACGCCGGGACCGGAGTGTCCGCGACAGCTCGCACGCTCACCTGCCGCGCACTGGCCGATCCGGCCACGACGCCCGGTAACCTTCGCCGTCCGGGCCACATCTTTCCTTTGCGGGCACGAGAGGGCGGCGTGCTCGTCCGGGCCGGGCACACCGAAGCCGCCATCGATCTGCTTCAGTTGGCTGGTCGGGAACCGGTCGGCGTCATCAGCGAACTGATCGGCCCGGACGGCGAAATGCTGCGCGACGACGGCGTGCGAGCGTTCGCCGCGGAACACGATCTGCCGGTCGTCGCGATCGCCGATCTGATCCGGTATCGCCGCCGGACCGAGCGGCTCGTCGAACCGGTCGCGACTGCCGCGATGCCGACTGCCTTCGGCGATTTCCGCGCGGTCGCGTACCGGTCCGAAGTGGACGGAGCCGAACACCTCGCCCTCGTCATGGGCGACGTCGCTGCGGCCAGTCACTCCGAGCGAGGCGTGCTGGTGCGGGTGCACAGCGAATGCCTGACCGGCGACATCCTGGGCTCGTTGCGCTGCGACTGCGGCACCCAGCTCGAACAAGCGATGCGCGCGGTGGCCGACGAGGGTTGCGGGGTGATCGTTTACCTGCGCGGCCACGAGGGGCGCGGGATCGGGCTGGCGCACAAGATCCAGGCGTACGCCCTGCAGGAATCGGGTCTCGACACGGTCGACGCCAATGTCGCGCAGGGTCTGCCCGTGGATTCCCGCTCCTATGATTCCGGGGCGCAGATCCTCGGCCATCTCGACGTCCGGAGAGTGCGATTGATCACCAACAACCCGGAGAAATACCGCGGACTCGGCGAATACGGGCTGCGGATCGTGGAGCAGGTCTCGCTGCGCGCGGTCGAAACTCCGCAGAACCTCCGTTACCTCCGCACGAAACGCGACCGGATGGGCCACCGCTTCGGCGCGTTGACCGATCCAGTGCCGGAGCAGAAAACTTCCTGACTCTAGTTCCCCGGCGGGCAGCCGGTTCTCCCCCGCGGCCGGCCGCGCATTGTCTCCGGCGACCAGCCACAGTGGACTCCTGTTATGGTCTGCGGTGACCACGTCCCGTTTCCAGGAGGAGCCGCCGCGATGGCACAGAAAGTCCTCGTCGAGATGATCGACGACCTCGACGGGTCCGAAGCCGGGCAGACCGTCCCCTTCGGACTCGACGGCGTCCAGTACGAAATCGACCTGTCCGACGAAAACGCCGCCGCCCTGCGCGACGAACTCTCGACGTTCATCGCCGCCGCCCGCCGCACCGGCGGCCGCAAGACGACCGTGCGCGCCACGGCAGCACCGACCGCCGAGGAACGCGAACGCTCCAAGGCGATCCGCACGTGGGCGCTGGACAACAACTGGGCCATCGCCGAACGCGGCCGCATCCCGCGCGAGGTGATCGCCGCCTACGAGGAAAGCCAGAAGCCGGAGCCGAAACCCCGCAAGCGCACCGCGAAAAAGCGCGCCGGGAAATAAGGGGCCGGGCTCGGCGGGTTCCGGATTGATCATTTCGGGAAAGGCCGGACGAGGCGTTCGCTCCCCCGCCGGAGTTCCGGTGCCCGGAACCCAGTCCTCCGCGCACGAAGAAAACACGCGCCCGGCCGCAGGCTAATGCCTCCGGCCGGGCGGTGTTTTCCGGGTGGGAACGAATGAGGGTTTTTCGGCTCGGGCGAGTTCAGGTTCCGGCCCCCGGCCGGTTCGGCGGCCGTGTCCCAGATTCCGGCACCCGGCCAGGTCGGCAGTCGCGCGCCAGGTTCCGGTGCCCGGCCAAGTCGGCAGCCGCGCGCCAGGTTCCGGCACCGGCCAGGTCGGCGGTCGTGCCCGGCTCACTGCCCAGATCAATGCGCGGGCCACGATTGAGTGGATGGCGGGCAGCGCGCGGACCTCGCTGAGCGGATGACGCCTCGGTTGAGCGGATCGCAGGCAGCGCAGGTCGCGGCTGGGCGGATGGGCGGATGGGGTAGCGCGCAGGCCGCGACTGCGCGGAAGGGGTAGCGCGCAGGCCGCGGTTGAGTGGATGCCGGGTAGCTCCCCAATGTGGCATTGGGTGCGTCAGATGCACCCAATGTGGCGTTCGGTGCGTGGGATGCACCCAATGCCGCATTGGGGCGCATCGCTGCCGGCGGGACGTTTCGCGAACACCACGGCCGACCCTCCCCATCACCGGCAACGGCCCCCGTCCCATCTCTGGTCCCCGTCCCATCACCTCACCGGCCCGCAGTGCCGGTGACGGCACCGCCGCCATCAGCTGCCCGTGCCGATAACGACACCCCGGGCCATCACCACCGGCCTCGACCTCCCATCACCTCACCAGTTCCGGGCCCCATCACCTCACCGGCCCTGGGCCCAGTCACCGGCAACGGCAACGGCAACGGCAACGGTCGCAGCGCGGTCGAGACTCCAAATCCACCGCGCCGCGTTCGTCCGCACCCGCAAAGCGGCCTTCTCGGCCGCCGTCGACGGGGGCCTCTCCTCGGCTCGCCTGACCGCCGCGTCCGGCTTCTCGCCTGCCGAAATCTCACCGTGAGCAGCGGAAGGCCGCTACAGTTGCCCGAAAACACCGTTACAGGGGGCAACCATGGAGTTTCAGGAAGTAGTGCGGCGCAGGCGGATGGTGCGCAAGTTCACCGACGAACCGGTGGCCGAGGAGAGCATCCGCCGGATCATGCGCAACGCGCTGCGCGGGCCGTCCGCCGGGTTTTCGCAGGGGCAGGCGTTTCTGGTGCTCCAGGGCGACGATGTGCGGCGGTTCGCCGACACCCTCGAGTCCTGGACGCTGGGCGACGACACCAAGGCCGCGCCCGTGATCGTGATCCCGTTCTCGGTGAAGGACGTCTACCTCGACCGCTACGCCCAGCCGGACAAGGGCTGGACCGACCGCAGCGAGGACCACTGGCCGGTGCCGTTCTGGTACATCGACACCGGCATGGCCGTCCTGCTGATCCTGCAGACGGTGGTCGACGAGGGGCTCGGCGCGGTGTATTTCGGCATCGGCGCCGAGGATTTCGACAACCTGCGTGCCGAGTTCGGCATCCCCGACACCCACGAACCGATCGGCGCTATCGCCATCGGCCACGACGCCGACGCCAAGATCTCCGCCGGCGCCTCCCCGGCTACCCGCCGCCGAAAGCCGGAGACCGAGACTGTCCACTACGGACAATGGTGAGCCTTCTCGCCAGGGGAAGCCGGAGACTCTGAGCGTCCACTTTGGATGCCGCTGGACCGGGCTTGCGCCGTCGTCGAGGTTCAGGAACACCTCGGCGGCGGCCGGCAGGGCCTGAGTTGATCTTTCCAGCACGGGAGAACAGGGCCGCCCGCCGCGCAGAGAGCGCGGCTTGAGGCGGCCGCGGGTCTCCACCTGTCCGGGCAAGGGCACCGCCGCGTCGCCTGGATGTCAGGGCGGGCACACCCGGACAACACGAAAATGTTTCGGGAGCGCCGGAAAGCCGCGAGAAGCGACATAATTCCTGTCATCAGTCCGACGTTTCGCTTCACCTCGGCCACTGGGCGCGAAAAGACCGCACCTGGCCGTTTTCATCCAGGAAAGCCCCGGTGCGAGCTTCCGGCGGAACCGGCCGCCCAGAGGCGCGCCCGCGGAAAACCGCACCGGAGCAACATCGTTTCGGCCGAACAGCGCAACCGCACCGGCCGTCTGCCGCACGGTTCACCTTGTTGGCATAAACCCCGGGAACAAGACCGCAATTCCCTCGAAAGTGCCACCAATCCCGCGAAGCAGCACTTGCATATTCCAGACCGGCGCGGAATGTCACCGAATTCGAGGACCAAGGAACCTTGACGGCCGCCCGAGACGATCGCGACGAGCCGGGACACCGCCTCCGGACAGCGACTTCGCACCACTCTTCGTGCCACGGATTTCACCCCAGCGGAGCAGTTCGGCGTGCGCCGACCGGGTAATCCGAGCCCCGGAAGAAGGGAAATCCTGGTAACATCGCCCGTGCGGAGGATCGGTTTGCGGTAAACGCACGACGACGATCAGACTTCACCGGAACCCTTCGCCGGATCGTCCCGGATCCGTCGACAGCTGCCACTGGCTGTTGAAAAACAAAGGGTATTCACGGCATAAGTCCTCTTTGCCAGATAAATGGCCGTTCGCGTGGTCTAGACCTCAATATCCAGCCGTGCCGTATTTGTCAGCCGCGACACGCATCGAACAGGTCACGAAATTGTCAACACCGACGTCCGTAGGTTACGTCGGCGTTACATCCACCGATCATTAGGAATATGGATCTCACCGAGTACCCGACCGCCCGCCCCGGTCCGGCACCCGACACCGAGGAAGCATTCGCCCAGGTGATGGCCGATGTCACCGGGCAGGAACACGTGTCGGTCGACAGCAACTTCTTCGCCGATCTCGGGGCCAACTCGCTCGTGCTGGCACAGTTCTGCGCGCGAGTGCGCAAGCGTGCCGATCTTCCCGCGGTCTCCATCAAGGACATTTACCGGAACCCGACCATCGCCAGTCTCGTCTCCGCTTTGTCCGAAACCGAGGAGGTCCCCGCCGAGGCGCCGGCCCCGGCCCCCGCGGCGCCGCCGAAGCGGGCGAGCGGGCTCGAATACTTCGGCTGCGGAATCCTGCAGCTCGCGGTCTTCCTGGCGTATTCCTGGCTCGTCGCCCAGGTGCTCGGCGCGGGTACCGACTGGATCGTGGCCGGGACCGGCCTGCTCGACGAGTACCTGCGCGCGGTCGGGTTCGGCGCGATGGTGCTGGCCGTTCTGTGCACCCTTCCGATCGCGCTCAAATGGATCCTCGTCGGCCGCTGGAAACCGACGGAGATCCGCGTGTGGACCCTCGGGTACGTGCGGTTCTGGGCGGTCAAGACCCTCGTGCAGCGGAACCCGCTGGTCCCGCTGTTCGTCGGCTCCCCGCTCTATTCGCTGTACCTGCGCGCGCTCGGCGCGAAAATCGGCAAGGGCGTCACGATTTTCTCGCGATTCGTCCCGGTGTGCACCGATCTGCTCACCGTCGGGGAAGGCGCGGTGGTCTGCAAGGACACCTACTTCACCACCTACCGCGCGCAGAACGGGCTCATCCGGACCGGGCCGGTCGCGATCGGCGCGCACGCGTACGTCGGCGAGATGGCCGTGCTCGACATCGAGACCAGGATCGGCGACAACGCCCAGCTCGGGCACGCCTCCTCGCTGCACGCCGGGCAGGCGGTTCCGGAAGGGCAGAGCTGGCACGGCGTGCCCGCGGTCCCCGCCGACGTGCAGTACCGGCGCGTCGAGCCGCGCGCCTGCGGCAGCGTCCGCCGGGCGTTCTTCGCCGTGCGCCAGACGCTGACCGCGGTCCTCCTCCTGGCTCCGCTGGTGCTCGGCCTGCTCAGCTTCCTGGTGAACACGCTGCCGAACCTCAGCCCGGCGATGGGCCTCGGCTCGGCCGTCATGGACTTCACCTCCCCGAAGTTCTACTGGAAGGCCCTCGTCGTCTCCTTCATCCTGTACTTCGGCCTGCGGCTCACCGGGTTCCTCATCGTCACCCTGGTCCCGCGCCTGCTGAACCTGGCGCTCAAACCCGGCGAGGTCTACCGCCTCTACACGTTCCGCTACACCGCGCACCGCGCCATCCGCGTGCTCACGAACCTGCGGTTCTTCAAGACCCTGCTCGGCGACAGCTCGGCCATCGTGCACTTCCTGCGCGCGCTGGGCTGCCAGGTCTCCAAGAAAGAACAGACCGGGTCCAACTTCGGGCTCGAGGAGAAATTCGAGAACCCGTACCTGTTCGAGGCCGGGGCGGGCACGATGGTCGCCGACGGGCTCTCGGTGGTCAACGCCGAGTACACCAGCACCTCCTTCCGGCTTTCCCGGGTGCGCGTCGGGGGGCGGAACTTCCTCGGCAACCACGTCGTCTACCCCGCCGGCGCCAGGACCGGGGACAACTGCCTGCTCGCCACCAAGGTCCTGGTGCCGCTCGACGGCCCGGTGCGCGAGGGCGTCGGGCTGCTCGGCTCCCCCAGTTTCGAGATCCCGCGCTCGGTGGGGCGCGACAGCCAGTTCGACCACCCGAAGACCCCGGAGGAATTCCGGCGCAGGCTGGCCGCCAAGAACCGGCACAACGCCGGGGGCATGCTGCTGTACGCCTTGTCCCACTGGCTGTTTTTCTACGGGCTGCTGCTGATGACGTGGGCCACGGACGTCTACTACGACCGGATCGGCGCCCCGCTGTTCGCGCTCGACACGCTGGCCATCCTGGTGTACAGCACAGTTTTCTTCGTCGCCCTCGAACGGATCACCGTGCTGGTCCGGCCGCTGCGCCCGCTGTCCTGCTCGATCTACGACCGGCGGTTCTGGCGGCAGGAACGGTTCTGGAAAGCCGCGGCGACGAACGCCCACCTGCGCGTGCTCGACGGGACCCCGTTCAAGGGCGTGCTGTGGCGGCTGCTGGGCATCAAGGTCGGCAAGCGGCTGTTCGACGACGGCGCGGGCATCATCGAGAAAACGCTGGTGCGTCTGGGAGACGACGTCACGTTGAACGTCGGCTCCGTCGTCCAGTGCCATTCGCAGGAGGACGGCGGGTTCAAGATGGACCGCATCTCCATCGGCAGCGGGTGCACGGTCGGCGTCGGCGCACTGGTGCATTACGGCGTGACGATGGGCGACGGGTCGACGCTCGCCCCCGATTCCTTCCTCATGAAGGGCACTGAGGTCCCGGACCGCGCGCACTGGGGCGGGAACCCCGCGCACGAGATCCGGGCGGACCGCCGTCAGCCGGCGGCGAGATCGTGACGGACCACCGACAATCACGGGAAGGACGACCCATGAGAACCGGACTGGGAGCGGTTCGCGAGCATTGGCGCGAAGTACTCACCGCCGGCGGCCGCACCGGCGTCCCGCGCTGGACGCTGGAGGCCGGCTCCGCGATCGGCGACCACGAAACGCCGGTCCCCCGGGGGCTCGCGGCCGCGCTGCGGCTGCTGGCCGAGCAGCTGCGCGTGCCGCTGAGCTCGGTGCTGCTCGCCGCGCACGCCAAGGTCCTCGCCGCGCTGTCGGGTGAGACCGAGGTGTGCACCGGCTACGTCGCCGAGCCGGGCGGCGCGCCGCTGCCCTGCCGGCTCAGCACCGGATCCGGCACCTGGCGCGAGCTGATCGAGCACACCGCGGGAATCGACGCGCAGACTTTCGCCTTCCGGGACTTCCCGGTCGACGAGCTGCGCGCCGAACTCGGCATCGGCGCGCCGCCGTTCGAGACGGTCTTCGACCCGACCGGCACCGACGGCGACCTCGCCGGGGACACCGTGCTGCGGCTGGACGTTTCGCCGGACCTGGAGACGCTGCGATTGCGTTTCCGCACCGAGGCGCTGGATTCCGAAGCCGCCGAACGCATCCTCGGCTACCACCTGAGCGCGCTCACCCAGATCCGCACCGATGTCACCGCGTCGCACCGCGAAACGACCCTGCTCTCGGCCGCGGAGCTCAAACTGCAGTTGGAAGGGCTCGCCGGGCCGCACGTCGAAGTACCGGACCTGCGCTGCCACGAGTTGTTCCAGCGCAATGTCGCCCGGAATCCGGACGCGATCGCGGCGGTGCACGGCGACCAGAAGTGGACGTACCGGGAGCTCAACGGCCGCGCGAACCGCCTGGCGCGGGCGCTGATCGCGCGCGGGCTGCGCCGCGAAGGCGTCGTCGCGGTGGTGACCGAACGCAATCTGGACTGGATGGCCGCCGTGCTCGCCGTGTTCAAGGCGGGCGGCGTCTACCTGCCGATCGAGCCGCATTTCCCGACCGACCGCATCGCGACCACGCTGCGCCGGGCCGACTGCGAGCTGGTGCTGACCGAACCGGGCAGCACGACGACGCTCCGCAAGGCGGTCGAATCGCTGCCCGGCGTGCGCACCTTGTTCGTGGACGCCGCGTACGAGGAGAACCACTCCGAAGACGACCTAGGCGTCGCCGTCGAATCCAGCCAGCTCGCCTACATCTACTTCACCTCGGGCTCCACCGGCGAGCCGAAAGGCGCGATGTGCGAGCACGCCGGGATGGTCAACCATCTCTACGCCAAGATCAACGACCTCGGCATCACCGCGGATTCGGTCGTGGCGCAGGTCGCGCCGCAGTGCTTCGACATCTCGTTGTGGCAGCTGGTTTCCGCGCTGCTGGTCGGCGGGACCACGCTGCTGATCGAACAGGACGTGATCCTGGACGCCGACCGGTTCGTGGGCAAACTCGGCAGCGGCGGGGTTTCGGTACTGCAGGTCGTGCCCTCCTACCTCGAGGTCGTGCTGTCCGCGGTGGACAAGAACCCGGTCGCGCTGCCGGACCTGCGGTGCGTGTCGGTGACCGGCGAGGCGCTCAAAACCGAGCTGGCGCAACGGTGGTTCGCCACGATGCCGGACGTCAAGCTGGTCAACGCCTACGGCCTCACCGAAACCTCGGACGACACCAACCACGAGGTGATGGACCGCGCGCCGACCCGGGAGCGGGTGCCGCTCGGGCCGCCGGTGCAGAACGTGCGCGTGTACGTCGTCGACGAGCGGCTCGACCCCGTCCCGCTCGGCGCGCCCGGCGAAATCGTGTTCTCCGGGGTGTGCGTGGGCCGCGGCTACGTCAACGACCCGGAACGCACCGCGCGGGCGTTCACCGCCGACCCGCACCGCCCGGACGCCCGGCTCTACCGCAGCGGCGACCACGGCCGCTGGCTGCCCGAGGGCAAGCTGGAATTCCTCGGCAGGCGCGATGCGCAGGTCAAGATCCGCGGTTTCCGCATCGAGATCGGCGAAATCGAGAACACGCTGCTGCAGGTGCCCGGCGTGCGCGACGGCGCGGTGGTCGTGGCCGACCGCGGCGGGCAGGGCAAGCGGCTGGTCGCGTTCTACTCCAGTCCGGACCAGCTCGACCACGAGCTGATGCGCGAGCACCTCGGCACCGCGCTGCCGGAGTACATGCTGCCCGCGGCGTTCCACTGGCGCGAGCAGTTGCCGTTGACCGCCAACGGGAAGATCGACAAGAAGAACCTCGCCGCGCTGGCCGCCGAGCTCGACGTCGCGGACGAAGACCGCGACCAGCCGGTCACCGGCACCGAAGTGCGGCTCGCCGCGGCCTGGGCGGACGTGCTCGGCATCCGGGCCGGCCAGGTCGGCCGCCGGGACCATTTCTTCGACCGCGGCGGCACGTCGCTGTCCGCGGTGAAGCTGGCGATCGCGCTCGACCGCGCGGTCTCGATCAAGGACGTCGCCAAGCACCCCGTGCTCGCCGACCTGGCCGCGCTGATCGACAGCCGGTCCCCCGCTTCCGGAAACTCCTGACCCACG
This sequence comes from Amycolatopsis sp. La24, assembly GCF_029087445.1. Classification (NCBI taxonomy): domain Bacteria; kingdom Bacillati; phylum Actinomycetota; class Actinomycetes; order Pseudonocardiales; family Pseudonocardiaceae; genus Amycolatopsis; species Amycolatopsis sp. La24. The sequence continues at coordinate 45,259 of NZ_JARACH010000060.1, read as the reverse complement.
CGAACCGCGGAAATCGAAAGGATTCCCCGATGTCGTTGTCCCAATTCCTGCCGAAGACGTCCCCGCCCGAGCCGGATTTCTCTCCCGGGCTGCCCGCGGTGCTGCGGGCCGAGGCGGGCGGCGACCCGGCCGGCTGGGCGAGCACGCACCGGGAGACCGTGCGAAGACTCGTCGCCGAACACGGCGCGGTGCTCGTCCGCGGTCTCGGGCTGGCCGAACGGACCGCGGTCGCGGCCGTGTTCGGGCGGCTGACCGACCTGCTGACGACCGAGCGCGAGGCCTTCGCGCCCCGCACGACCTATCCCGGCGGGGTGCACTCCTCGACCGAATGGCCGCCGAACCAGCCGATGTGCATGCACCACGAACTCAGCTACACCCTGGAATTCCCGGGACTGCTGCTGTTCGCCTGCGTCAGCCCGCCGTCGTCGGGCGGGGTCACCGGGGTCAGCGATTCCACCGCCGTGCTGGCCTCGCTGCCCGCCGACCTGCGCGCGCGGTTCGAACGCGACGGCTGGCTGCTCACCCGCAGCTTCAACGACGAGATCGGGGCGTCGGTCGCCGAGGCGTTCGGCACCGAGGACCGCTCCGCGATCGAGGAGTACTGCCGCGCCAACCGGATCGAGTTCGAGTGGCAGCCCGACGGCGGCCTGCGCACCCGGCAGCGCCGCGACGCGATCGTCGGGCATCCGGTCACCGGCAGGCCCTGCTGGTTCAACCAGATCGCCTTCCTCAACGAGTGGACGATGGCCCCCGAGGTGCACGAGTACCTGGTCGACATCTACGGGGCCGACGGCCTGCCGTTCAACACGCGCTTCGGCAACGGCGACCCGATCGGCGAGGACGTCGTGCAGCTGCTCAACGAGGTGTACGAGGAACACACCGTGCGCGAACCGTGGCAGGCAGGCGATCTGCTGCTGGTCGACAACGTCCGCATCGCGCACAGCCGGGACGCCTACGAGGGCCCGCGCGAGGTGCTTGTCGGGCTGGCCGATCCGGTGCGGCTTTCCGATTGCTCGCTCGCGTCTGAGGGGAAAAATCAGTGACCACGCAATCCTTCACCGCCGGATCCGCTTCGGCGGACCCGGTCGCCGTGCCGCCGTTCGCGGTGATTTCCGGCGCCCAGGTCCAGCAGGCGCTGGCCGGGCGCGAACGCGAGGTCGTCGACCTCGTGGAGACCGCGTACCGGGTGCACGGCTCCGGCGATTCGGTCAACCCGCCGTCCTATTTCCTGCGCTTCCCCGACCGTCCGGCCGACCGGATCATCGCCCTGCCCGCCTCGCTCGGCGGGAAGACCAATGTCGCGGGCCTGAAGTGGATCTCCAGTTTCCCGGGCAACGTCGCCGCCGGGATCCCGCGGGCGTCGGCGGTGCTGATCCTGAACGACCTCGCGACCGGTTATCCGTTCGCCTGCCTGGAAAGCTCCATCATCAGCGCGACCAGGACCGCCGCGTCCGCCGCGCTCGCCGCCGACTGGCTCAGCCGGACCCGGCAGCGGCCCCGGCGCGTCGGATTCTTCGGCGTCGGCCTGATCGCCCGCTACATCCACACCTTCCTCGCCGGGACCGGCTGGGAATTCGACGAGATCAACGTGCACGACCTGCACCCGGACAGCGCCGCCGGATTCCGCGGCTACCTGGAGCAGTCCGGCTTCACCGGCGAGATCAGCGTCCACGAGACCGCCGAAGGCCTGATCCGCGACAGCGAACTGGTGGTCTTCGCGACCATCGCCGGCGAACCGCACGTGCACGATCCCTCGTGGTTCTCGCACAATCCGCTGGTCTTGCACGTGTCCCTGCGCGACCTGGCCCCGGAAATCCTGCTGGCGTCGGCGAACCTCGTCGACGACGTCGACCACTGCCTCAAAGCCAACACGTCGCCGCATCTGGTGGAGCAGCGCACCGGCAGCCGGGACTTCCTGCTCGGCACCCTCGACGACGTGCTCTCGGGCCGGGTCAGCCCGCCCGCCGACCGGCCGCTGATCTTCTCCCCGTTCGGGCTCGGCGTCCTCGACCTCGCGGTCGGGGCCTTCGTCCACGAGAGAGTGTCCGACGCCGGCGGACTGCACGTCATCGAGGACTTTTTCCACGAACTGCGCCGGTATGGCTGAGCGCCGTCCGCCACTGAGCTGTGCCTGAAGGGGAGAAAACTGTGCGTGTCATCACCGTTCCCGAAGCTTTCAACGAGGAGGCGCTGTACGTCGACCTCCGCTGGAGTTTCGGCTACTCGCTCTACCTCAAATGCGAGGGGTTCAACTTCGCCGGTTCCATCAAGCTGAAGGCCGCGACCGAAATGGTCGACGCGGCCGAACGCGACGGCCTGCTGCGGCCGGGCTCGATCATCGTCGAATCGTCGTCGGGCAACCTCGGCGTCGCGCTGAGCATGATCGCGGCCAGCCGGGGGTACAAGTTCCTGTGCGTCACCGATTCCCGCTGCAACCTGGCGACGCGCCGCGCGATCGAGGCGCTCGGCAACGAGGTGCACATCATCACCGAACCTGATCCGGAAAGCGGCTTCCTCGGGGCGCGCATCGGTCACGTGCGCATGCTGTGCGCGTCCGACGAGCGCTACGTGTGGCTCAACCAGTACACCAATCCGGACAACTGGGGAGCGCATTTCCACCGCACCGGGCCGGAAATCGCCGCCGCGTTCCCGAATCTCGACGTGCTGTTCGTCGGCGCGGGCACCACGGGCACCCTGATGGGCTGCGCGCGGTTCTTCCGGCAATGGCACCGGCCGGTGCGGATCGTCGCGATCGACAGCGTCGGCTCGGTGACCTTCGGCGGCCCGGCGGGCAGGCGGATGCTGCCCGGGCTGGGCACCAGCGTGCGCCCGGCGATCCTCGACGAGTCCTATGTGGACGACGTGGTGCTGGTCGAGGAACCGGATTCGGTCCGGGCGTGCCACCGGCTGGCACGCAACGGATTCCTGTTCGGCGGCTCGACCGGGACGGTGGTCAGCGGCGCCACCAGCTGGCTGTCGGAACACGACGCGCACCACCTGACCGCGGTGGCCGTCGCCCCCGACCTCGGCGAGCGCTACCTCGACACGATCTACCAGACCAACTGGCTGCAGGGCATCTACGGAGAGGACGTGCTTTCGCCGCGGCCCCGGCAGTCCGTCTGAGCCGCGCGGGGCGGCGCATCGGCATCCCCCGGCGCGCCGCACCCCGGCGGGGTCAGACCTTCTTCTGCCATTCGTCCCAGCTGAAGCGCCAGTCGGTCCAGCCGTCGCCCGGTTTGAGGTCCACGCCGGTGTCGGTCACCACCACGACGTCGCCGCGATGGGAGTTCTCGTAGAACCACTTCGCGTTGTCGACGCTGACGTTGAGGCAGCCGTGCGAGGTGTTGGTGTGCCCCTGCTGCCGGACCGACCACGGCGCGGAATGCAGGAACTGTCCCGAGTTGGTGAGCCGCAGCGCGTACTTGACCGTGGTGCGGTAGCCGCCCGGCGCGTCGGTGGGCACGCCGTACGTGCTGGAGTCCATGGTGTACGGCGACTGCACGGTCATGATCAGCATCGTGCCGGAAACGCTGCGCGCGGACGGCTTGCCGAGGCTGACCGGGGACGTCAGGACGAGCTGGCCGTCCTTGTACGTCCGCATCTGCTTTTCCTTGTCCGACACCTTCGAGATGATCGCCGGGCCGGTCTTGAAGCTGATCTTGCGGTCGGCCTTGCCGAACACGCCGTTGCCGAGCGCGCGGCCGGCGATCTTGATGTCGAGGGTGACCGTGGAGTACGCGGGCCAGTATTCCTTGGTGCGGTAGTGCACCTCGTCGTCGCCGAACCAGCGCCACGCCCCGGTGGCGGGCTTGTCGGAGGTGACGGTGAGCATCTTCTCGGCGGCGGCCTTGTCCGCGACCGGCGCGGAGAACTTGATCGTGATCGGCATGCCGACGCCGGTGGTCTCGCCGTCGAGCGGGATCACCGACGGATACGCCTGCGCCTTGGCGGTCGCGGTGGTGAAGGTGCTCGTGCGGGTCACCGGGTTGCCGTCCGCGCCGACGGAGCGCGCGGTGAGCGTGTACTTCGTGCGGTAGTCCAGGGGCTTGCTGCTGGTCCAGCGCTGCTTCGCGGCGTCCATCTCGCCGGGCACCGGAGCGCCGTCCGCCGCCGCGAGGGTGACCTCGCTGAGCGTGGACCCGCCGGCCACCGCGGTGACGGGTTCGCCGGGCGCGACGTCGTTCGAGCCGTCCTTGGGACCGAGGTCGAGGGTCGCGGGCACCGCCGGCGCGGCGCTGGTCTTCTGGTCGTTGCCCGCGGCGGGACCGGGAGCCGGTGCGGACGTGCACGCCGCCGTCAGCGCCAGCCCGGCGAGGATCCCCGCGATGATCTGCGTTTTCCGCCCCAGCACCTGACCAGCCCCCATTCGCGATTACTACCGGACATAGTAGTCATACCGGTCAGGCGCGGAGCAGGGCGGGAGCCGCTGCCCGGCGGTGGTGTCCGGACAGGGAGACCCAGGTCACGAATGCTGCCGCAGCCCGCGCCGCAGCGCCTCCCGCTCGCGCTCGGACGCCGACCGCGCGAAATGCAGCAGCACGCCCTCGGGATCGCCCGCGTCGGCGAGCAGGTTCCGCATCGCGCGGGCGGCTGCTTCCTCTCGCGACGACACCGGCGTGTAGCAGTAGGCGCGGCTGCGTTTCTCGCGTTCCACCCAGCCCTTGCTGTGCAGATGGTCGAGCACGGTGAGCACCGTCGTGTAGGCGAGGTCCCGGTTCAGCTCCTCCAGCACTTCGCGGACCGTGCGCGCGTCTCCCGCCCGCCACAGGACGTCCATAGCCGCCGATTCCAGCTCGTCCAGTCCCTGCACGCCCCGCATCCTAGGGCGCGCCGGTCCGGTGTCAGTACGCGGTGAGCCCGCCGTCGACGACCAGTTCGGTTCCAGTGACGAACGAGGATTCGTCACTGGCCAGGAAGAGCATCGCGTGCGCGACCTCGGCCGGGCTGCCCGCGCGGCGCATCGGCGTGCGGACGATGTCGGGCTGCTGGTCGCCCTGTTCGTCGAGCAGGTCCTGGATCATCGGCGTCGCGATGACCCCCGGGTGCACCGAATTGACCCGGACGCCGCGCGTCGCGTACTCGACCGCGGCGGTCTTGGTCAGCAGCCGCACCGCCCCTTTGGACGCCTGGTACGCGGCGGCCGCGCCGCTGCCGACCAGGCCCAGCACCGAGGAGGTGTTGACCACCGATCCGTTGCCGGAGGCGCGCAGCAGCGGCATCGCGGTCTTCATCCCGAGCCAGGTCCCGGTCTGGTTGACCGCGATCACCCGGTCCCAGGCGTCCGGGGCCGTCTCCTCGATGCCCGGCCAGTCCACGATTCCCGCGACGTTGACCAGCACGTCGAGGCGGCCGAACCGCTGCCGGGTCCGTTCGACGGTTTCGCGCCAGTTTTCCGGCGAGGACACGTCCAGCCGGTCGGCCAGCACGTCGGTCTCCAGCCGTGCCGCGAGTTTCCGCACTGCTTCGTAGTCGACGTCGGTGACGACCAGGCTGGCTCCCTCCCGGGCGAACAGTTCCGCGGTGGCTTGGCCTATGCCGCCGGTCGCTCCGGTGAGCAGCACGACTTTTCCGTTGAGCCGCATAAGATATTTCCTTTCGTCGGAGGGATATCAGGCCGCGGTGTAGCCGCCGTCGGCGGCGACGACCGCGCCGGTGACGAACGCGGACCGCGGCGACGCCAAAAAGCCGATCACCTCAGCGATTTCTTCCGGCTGCGCGACCCGGCCGAGCGGATGGGCAGTGCCGAACGACCGCAGATACGCCCGGCTGTCGGCGCGGAAAGTGTCGAGCAGATCTGTTTCGATCACGCCGGGAGCGACCACGTTCGCGCGAATTCCGTGCGGAGCGCCTTCCAATGCGAGCACCTTTGTCAATTGCGCCAACGCTCCTTTCGACGCGCTGTACGCTGCCGCCTCGGCCAGCCCCACCGTGCTGGCGAACGAGCCGACCGTGACGATCGCTCCCCCGCCGTTGTCGCGCATTACTCGGAATGCCTCTCGCGCCTGCAAAAACGCTCCGCGCGCATTGACGGACATCACCTCGTCCCAGTCCGCCGCGGTCGTCTCGGTGACCGGCTTGTTCACCGAACGCCCCGCATTCGCGACCAGAATGTCGAGCCCGCCGAACTGTTCCACCGCTTTGAGCGCCGACCGCACCGCAACGTCCTCTTCGGACACATCGCCGACCAGCACCGCCACGCCGTCCTTATCGGCGAGCCGTTCCACTTCGGGCCGGATGTCCGTCGCCAGCACTCGTGCCCCGTGCGCACGCAGCCAAGCGACCGTCGCCGCGCCGACCCCGCGCGCGGCCCCCGTGACCAGGGCGATCTTGCCCGCCAGTTCGTTCGTCATGCCGCCCAGTCTCAGCGTCGGCGGACCTCGCTGACAGGACGTGCCACACCCACCCAGCCGCCGCCTACCCTGGTTCGCATGGGCAGTACGGAACTGGGCGACTTCCTGCGAGCACGCCGCGCGCAACGCTCCCCGGAGGACGCCGACGTGCGCTATTCCGGCCGACGCAAGGTCGCGGGCCTGCGCCGCGAGGAAGTCGCCGTGCTCGCCGGGGTGAACGTCGACTACTACGCGCGCTTGGAACAGGGCCGGGAAACCCGCCCGTCACCGCAGGTGCTCGACGCCCTCAGCCGCGCACTGGACCTGGACCCCGACGCCCGCGAACACCTGTACCGCCTCGCCGGCGCCACCCCGTCCGACCTGCTTTCCCCGGCGCCCCAAACCGTAAGCCCGGAACTGCGGCAGCTCATGGACAGCTATCCGCACGCACCCGCGTTCGTGCTCAACCGCGTCCTGGACATTCTCGCGGCGAACACCCTCGCCGACGCCCTGTTCTCCCCCTTCACCGCGGCCGACAACCTGGCCCGCATGACCTTCCTCGACCAGGCGGGTCCGCAGTTCTTCGCCCGCTGGGAATGGACGGCCCAAGCCACTGTGGCAAACCTGCGCGCCGCGGCGGGAGACCCGGCCCTGCCGCGCTTGGTCGCGGAACTCAGCGAGGGCAGTTCGCGGTTCCGGACGCTGTGGGAAACCCATCAGGTGCGGGGGAAGACTCGAGAGCCCAAGCAACTCGTCCATCCGGCGGTCGGGCCGCTGACGCTGACCTACCAGGCATTCGACGTGCGCGGGGCGGCTGGGCAGCAGTTGATTGTCTATCAGGCTGAGCCGGGCAGTCCCAGTGCTGAAGCGCTGTCGTTGCTGCGGAGTGTTCCGTTGCGGGTGCGTCCGGGCGCGGGCATGCCGTGAACGAGATCTGGTAGCCGCGCGTGGAGTTGGCGGCGAACCGGCGGGCGGCCCGGAGGCGCGGGGGCGTTCGCGTGGGTGCCTCGGCTGGTTCGCCTGGGATTGGTCGATCGGCCCGCAGTCGATGGCGTCGGCGGGACCCGCCACGACGCGTTCGCTACTTCTTCCTCGCGAGGCAAGGCGTCCAGCGCCGACCGGCCCGTAGCACGATGTCCGAGCGCGTTCTTGTGCGCTCGAAAACTTCGCCCTCGAGGCAAGGCGTGCGGCGCGAACCGGCCTGTGTTCCCACGAAGCAGGCCCGTTCGCGCCGCACGCCGGCCGCCGGGGCGCGCGTCGGTGCCCGAGCGCACTTTCGCGCGCGTGCACCGGCGGCCTCCGGCCGGGGTCGTGCCGCCCGGGGGAAAGCGGCGCGAGCCCGGCCAGGGCCTCGGCGGGTTACTTCGTGACGATCTTCTGGCCGACCAGGATCAGGTTGGCGTTAGGGATGTACTTCGCGTTCAGCTGCTGCAGGTGCTGCCAGCCGCCGTCGACGTTCAGGTTCTTCGCGATGCCGGACAGGGTGTCGCCGGCGGCCACGGTGTAGCTGCCGTCCGGGTTGGAGGTCGGGGCGGCGTGCTTCGGCGCGGACTTGACCTTCGCCTCGGCCTTCACCTGGACCTTCGGCTTCGCGGTCACGGCCTCGACCTCGGCCGAGCCGCCGGAGGTGTCGCCGCCGAAGTCGGCGTAGCTCGCCGGGCCGGAGCCGCCGCGGCACTGCCACGGGGCCGAACCCTGCTTCGCGTAGATCCGGTCCGCGACGATCTGCTGCTGCGCGGGCGTGGCCTTGTCGGCGGTCGGGGCGAACTGGCCGCCGCCGTTCGCGAGCCAGGTCTTCGTGACGATCTGGAACAGGCCGGCGGGGCGGCCCGCGCGCTGGCCCGCGGCGGTGTTGTTGACCGCGGTCGGGTTGCCGCTGCTCTCGCACTTGACGATGCCGGCCTGCCCCGGGAAGGCGTTGGCCGTGCCCGCCCCGGCGAGGCCGATGCCGCCGAGGGTGGCGCCCGCGAGGGCCGCGGTCGCGCCGGTGCGCTGGAGGGTCGTTTTCGTCTTGCTGGGTTTGCTGTGCCGTCCCACGGTGGGTGGGCTCCTTCGCTGTCACACCGCATCGCCGTCCTCGTGCCTGAACCAGGCGCGAGCCGCGACGGCGCACGGCGGCTTCGGGTCGCTGATCCTCGGGGTAGATCGCAGGTCACCGCAAAAGCGCGAGAAGATTACGAAACGGAAACGGCAGGTGTACAGAGTCAGTGGGATCGGCCACAGATCGCCTCGGCGCGTAGCAGTCAGGCGACAGTGCGTCATGCTCATGGCAACCTACTTGGTGAATCAATCACAGCTCAACAGCAAGGTTTTCTAGAGCAGACCTCAACACCAACAAGCACATTTCTCTTCACTAGCAACTTTCTAACTATCTATATGGTTAGTGACCTGCCTGCATCGCGAACGTTACGGTCGAGATAAACACAGGTCCGCGGATCTCGTTCACCCCGCACTACGACACCCGGACTCGGCCCCGCACGCCCCGCCGGACCAGACCCGCTCCCCCGGACGCACCCGCGACCGGCACCCGCCGCCGATGACCGCACCACTGGACCACCGGTCCAGACCACTGCCATGGTCTGGACCACTCTGCCCGCCGCCCGCCGAGCCCCGCTGCCGAAACCGCGGTCCGGCACCCTTCCCCGGCGGAAACAGCACCCGCAACCGGACCGGACGGCGAAAAGACCGTAAACGCCCCGGAAACCTCGGCATTTCCCGCATCCGACATATCCCGGAATCCCGCCCGCAACCGTCCGGAAAGGCTTCCCACCATGCGGTCGTCCGGCTCCGATTCACAGGCCGGAAACGGGTCGTGAATATTCACGTTCCGTTTCGCGCCGTCGCGAACACCGTTGCGCATTCAGTCGTTCAGCCCAGTACGGCGAACTCCGCGAAATCGCCGCGTTCACTCTCCCGGCGCATTGCCTCGCCTCACTCCGGCCGTTTCTTTTCTTTCCGGAGCCGGACGCGGCTCGCCATCGTCCGGAGAGCCGGTGCACCGGAACCGGCTGCGCTACGCTGTGCCCCGCGGTATTCCAGTGAGGTCGACCGGGGAGGGCTGCGCCCAGCGCGGCCCTCCCCCGCCTCTGCTCGCGACAAACCGTTTTCCCCCGCCGCCGGCCGTTTTCCCGCGGTCCGCGAATCCCCGCGAAAAGGAGGAGGAGTGCATGACGGACGCGCGGCGCGGTGCCGGCGGAACACATCCCCGGGCCGGAACCGAAGCATTCCGCCCGGGACGGCGCGACGCAATACCGCGAGAACGACCGCTCCGTTTACCGGCGAAGCGGGTCCGGCGGCTCTCCCCGAGCATCGAGCGGGAACAGTTCGCCCCGAACGCCCTTTTCGCAGGGAAGACCGCCGCGCACCGGGGCGGGCTCCCGGCGGCCGCCTCCGGCCGCGCCACCACCATTGCCAGGGGAGAACAGCCCAGATGACCATCCTCGACCATCCCGCGCCGCTCACCGGTCCCGCCGTCCACTGCGATCTGCCCGGCCCGCGTTCGGCCGAGTACCTCGAGCGGCAGGACCGCCGGGAACCGAACGCCCGCGGCGGACCCCGGCGGCTGCCGATCGCGATCACCGAGGGCTCGGGAAGCTTCGTGCGCGACGCCGACGGCAACGTCTTCATCGACTTCCTCGCCGGAGCGGGCGTGCTCTCCCTCGGGCACAACCATCCCGAACTGGTCGCGGCCATGACCGCGCAGCTGAGCAAGCTGACCCACGCGCTCGACTTCGCGACCCCGGTCAAGGACGAATTCTCCGAGGCCCAGCTCGCGATGCTGCCCGAAGCGCTGCGCCCGCGAATGAAACTGCACTTCTGCGGACCCGCCGGGACCAACGCGGTCGAAGCCGCGCTGAAGCTGTGCAAAACCGCGACCGGACGCGGCGGCGTCGTGTCGTACCAGGGCCGGTTCCACGGCAGCGCGCACGCCGCGCTGGGTCTGATCGGGCAGCGGCCGGGCGCGCACCCCCTGTCCGGCACCCAGTACCCGCCGTACTCCTCCTGCCCCCGCTGCCCGGCCGGCCACGATACGGACACGTGCGCCGCGACCTGCCCGGACCTGCTCGAACGCTCGCTGCACGACCCCGACGGCGGCCTCCCGCTGCCCGCGGCGGTGGTGCTGGAACTGGTGCAGGGCGAGGGCGGCGTGGTCCCGGCGCGGGCGGATTTCGTCCACCGGGTGCGCGAGCTGACCCGGGAACTGGGCATCCCGCTGATCGTCGACGAACTGCAGACCGGCTGCGGCCGCACCGGGACCTGGTTCGCCTTCGAGCGCTACGGCATCGAACCCGACGTGATCGTCGCGTCCAAGGCGCTCAGCGGAATCGGCTCGCCGGTCTCGCTGATCATCTACGACGAGCGCCTCGACCACTGGGCTCCCCGCGCGCACGCGTTCCGCGGCAATCAGCTCGCCTTCGCCGCGGGCGCGCGGGCGATCGAGGTCGTCAACCGCGACAGCGTGCTGGACAACGTCGTCGAGCGCGGCTGCCAGTTCGAGGAACTGCTCTCCCCGCTGGCCAGCCATCAGTGGGTGACGGACGTGCGCGGCGCCGGGCTGATGTGGGGCATCGAACTGGCCGATCCGCGCACCGGAGCGCCTGCGTCGGAACTCGCGCTGGCCGTGCAGAACCACGCGTTGCGCCGCGGGCTCATCGTCGAATTGGGCGGACGCGGCGACAGCGTGGTCCGGCTGCTGCCGCCGCTCAACGTCACCGCGGACGTCGTGCGCACGGCCGCCGGAATCCTGCTGGCCGCGCTCGATTCGGCTACCCGCGAGGCGCGCTGACCGACGGCCGCGCCACCGCCCGGGGTCTGGCGGTGGCGCGGTTCGCCGTCAGAAGGCAAACCACTGCGCCGACACCAGCACCAGCCCCAGCGAGCACACCGCGACCACCACCAGCCCGAGCGCGGCCACCACCAGCGGCCGCAGCCCGCTGCGCGCCATCTGGCGGAGGTCGAAGTTCAGGCCGACCCCGGCGAAGCACAGCAGGAACGCCCACTTCGAGAGGTTCCCGAGACTGGCGACCTCCGCCTTGGTGAACACGTGCGCGGTCGCCAGCGCGGAGACCGCGACGAACCCGAGCACGAACTTCGGGAAGGTGCGCCACACAAAACCCGCGCGCCCCTTGAGCCCGCCGCCGACCGCCTTGCCGCCGCGCGTGGACCAGTATGCCGCGTAACCGAGGACGACCAGTCCGATCAACGCGTTCCGCGTGCTTTTCACCGCGACGGCGACGTCCTGCGCGTGCGGGGAGTACGCCGCGCCGGTCGCGGTCGTCTCGGCGGTGTTGTCCACCGCGAGTCCCGCCCAGAGGCCGAATTCGGTGTCGGTCAGGTTCAGCGCGTGCCCGATCGCCGGGAAGGCGAACAGCGCGACCGCGCCCAGTGCGAGGATCGCCGCGATGGCGTAGCCGGAGTCCTCGTCGTCGGCGTCGATGGAGCCGCGGCCGGCGATGATGGCCGACACGCCGCAGATCGAGGTGCCGATCGCCAGCAGCGACGACAGCTTCCCGCCGAGCCCGAAAGCCTTGCCCACCAGCAGGATCACCGTGGTCGCCACGGCCATGTCGATCAGGATGAGACCGAGGCTGAACCCGCCGAGCTTGGCGAGGTCGCCCAGCACGAACCGGGCGCCGAGCAGGACGATGCCGGTCTTCAGCCAGAACTCGTAGGTCCCGACCCCGGGCCGGAACAGCGCCGGGATGCCGATCGTGTTGCGGATGACCAGTCCGAGGACGATCGCCCACAACACGTATTCGATGTCCGGCAGCGCGGTCCCGGTCGCGTGGCCGAGGCTGCGGATCCCGTTCTGCGCCAATGTGCCGACGATGCCGACCGCCGCGAGCAGCAGAAGCCCCGGCAGATATCTCACGACTGCTGGTACCGCTCGGCGGCCCTCTAGCGCGGCGGTCATGTGACGAGGAACGGGATCGCCGGCAGCACGCCGAACGCGGCCAACGCCACCAATACGGCCGCGACCAGCACCGCGGCCCAGTCGGCGCTGATCCGCGCAGCGCCTCTCGGTTTCGGATCTGAACTCATGACCGCAGGACTGTAGGCGGACCGGCCGCGCTGGTCCTCACCGTCCACCAGCTGGACGCTCCATTGTGGACACCGTGGTACAAGACCGCCCGCATCAGCGGTGCCGCCCTGGATATTCACTGGACAACGCTGCCGGCGGCGCGCAAGATCAAGAGACGTGACCGACCTCGCCGCCTTGCCGCTCGCTGATGCCCAGCTGTCCGAAGCCCAATCCTCCGACGCCGCTGAACTCCTTGTGCTGCAACGATGCTGCTGGGCCCCGCAGGCAATCGTCAACGACACCCTCGACGTCCCCGCCTTGCACGAGGACCTGGACACCGTGCGCGGCTGGGTCGAGACCACTCGCGTGTGGACGGTCCGGATCGACGGGCGGCTCGTCGCTGCCGTGCGCGCTCATCTCGAGGAGGACCGCTGGGAGATCGGCCGTTTGATGGTGGCCCCTGACCTCGCCGGACAGGGCGTCGGCCGGTGGCTGCTGAGCTATGCCGAGCAGCAAGCTCCGCCGGAGGCGACCAGTCTGGTGCTGTACACCGGCTCCGGCAGCGAGCGGAACCTGACGATGTACCGGCGCGCCGGGTACCGAGTGGCCGAACCGCCCGCGAACACGCTCGGGAAACACATCCGCGGGGCGGTTTACCTCACCAAGAGCGTCTAGCGCTTTCCCTTGGCACACCGCCGTTCGCCGCGGAATTCGGGGGCGGTGCCCGGTTCGCCTCGTCACAAGGTAGTGCCAGCGTCACCAGGACAACCGCCGCCTAGCTCCCCGTCCCGGGCCGCCGCACCCTGGCAGCAGGGCCGCACCCCGGCGGCCGGACTGGAGCAACCCCTGTGAAAGCACTGCGCATCACCGCGTTCGGCGCCGAAGCCACGCTCGCCGAGCTTCCCGCGCCGATTCCCGGACCGGGCCAGGTCGTCGTCGATGTCGTGGCAGCGGCGGCGAACCCGCTCGACCTCAAAATCGCCTCCGGAGTCATGACCGACTTCTTCCCGGTCGCCCTCCCCTACGTCCTGGGCACCGACTTCTCCGGGAGGATCGCGACGCCCGGCGCCGGCTGGCAGGTCGGCGACCCGGTGGTCGGCCGCCTCGACCCGGTCGCCGGCGGCGCGTTCGCCGAGCAGGTCGTGCTCGACGCGGCGCACCTGGTCCCGGCACCGTCGCACCTCACCCTGGAAGCCGCGGCAGGCCTCCCGACCGCGGCCGCGACCGCGTGGCAGGCGCTGGTCGAGGTCGCGGACGTCCACTCCGGACAGACAGTTCTCGTGCACGCCGCGGCCGGGGGCGTGGGCAGCTTCGCGGTCCAGATCGCGCGGCAACTCGGTGCCCGGGTGGTCGCGACCGCGTCCGGTTCGGGCGTCGCCATCGCGGAGAAACTCGGCGCCGACGAGGTGCTCGACTACCGGAAGACCGACTTCGCCCGCGAGCTCCGCGGAGTCGACGTCGTGCTCGACACCGTCGGCGGCGAAGTCGGGACCCGGTCGCGGCGAGTCCTGAAACCCGGCGGACTTCTCGTGACCACTCCCGCCCCGGCGGACGGCGCCGCGTTCGTGTTCCACACCTCGGACGCCGCCCGGCTGGCAAAGGTGGCGGACCTGGGCCTCGAAGTGCTCGTCGACCGCACCTGCCCGCTGGCGGACGGCGCACGGGCGCTCGCCAGCCTCGCCGAGGGCCACGCGCGGGGCAAGGTCCTGCTCAACGTCGCCTGAGTGGTGCTGACGACGCCTGGCTGCGCCGATCGCGCGAAGGCATAGTGGCGGCATGGACTTGCGCGAACTAGGCGGGTACCTGAAGTCGCGGCGCGACCGGATCAGCCCGGCGGACGTCGGCCTCTCCGCCGGGCCGCGCCGCCGGGTGGCCGGGCTGCGCCGCGACGAGGTCGCCGCACTGGCGCGTGCCTCGACGGACTACTACGTGCAGCTGGAGCAGGGTCGCGGCACCCAGCCGTCCGAGCAGATGCTCGCCGCGCTGGCCAGGGCGCTGCGGCTGACCAGCGACGAGCGCGACCATCTCTACCACTTGGCGGGCCGTCCGCTGCCGCCCGCGTCAAGCGGGAACGCGCACGTCCACCCGGCCCTGCTCAACCTCCTCGAACAGCTCACCGCGACGCCGGCGCAGGTCATGACCGACCTCAGCGTCCCGCTCGTGCAGAACCGGCTCGCCGAGGCGCTGCTCGGCGCCCCGGCTCCCGGCGACGGCATCCGGGCCAGCTTCGTCTACCAGTGGTTCACCGACCCTGCCGCGCGGCAGCGATACCACCCGGACGAACACGAGCACCAATCGCGCGTCTTCGTCGCCGACCTGCGCGCCGCGCTCGCCAAACGCGGCCGCGACGCCCTGGCCGACGAACTCCTCGCGACGCTCCTCGCCCGCAGCGAGGAATTCGCGCACCTCTGGGAGCAGCGCGAGGTCGCCGTCCGGCGCACCGACCGCAAACGGATCCTGCACCCGGCCCTCGGCGTGCTCGAACTCGACTGCATGAACCTGCTCAGCGAGGACGGCAGCCAGCGCCTCCTCTGGTTCACCGCGCCACCCGGCCGCGACGACCTGGAACTGCTGGCTGCCGTCGGCACCCAAGACCTCGCCCCGCGTCAGTCCGCTATGGACGGACGGCCAGGATGAGCTTCCCCAGCGCCTTCCGGTTTTCGATGGCCTCCAACGCCTGCTGGACGTCCGCCAGCGGATAGCTCCCGCCCAGCGGCGGCACGATCGCGCCCTCGGCCAGCTTCGGCAGCAGCTCCGCCCACTGCCCCTGCAGGTACCCCGGCCGCGGCAGCGCGTACGCGCCCCAGCCGACGCCCACGACGTCCAAGTTGTTGAGCAGCAACCGGTTCACCTTCACTTCGGGGATGGACCCGCCGGTGAACCCGATGACCAGCATCCGCCCGTCCGCGGCGAGGCAGCGCAGCGAATCGGTGAACCGGTCGCCGCCGACGACGTCCGCGATCACGTCGACGCCGCGGCCGCCGGTCGCCGCTTTCACCGCGTCCTTGAAGCCGTCCGCCAGCACGTACTCGTCCGCCCCGGCCGCGACCGCCGTCTCGCCCTTCTCCGGCGTCGACACCACGCCGAGCACCTTGCCCGCGCCGAACGCCTTCGCGACCTGGATGACCGCCGTCCCGACCCCGCCTGCCGCGCCGTGCACCAGCACGGTCTCCCCGGCCGCCATCCGGCCGCGCCGGCACAGCGCGAAATGCGCGGTCAGGTAGTTGAACGGGATCGCCGCCGCCTGGTCGAAGCCCAGGTCGTCCGGGATCGGGAACACCGCGTCGGCCGCGCACGCGACCCGCTCGGCGAACCCGCCCAGGAACGGCAGCGCCGCGACCCGGTCCCCGGCCTTGACCGCCGCGCCTTCCGGAGCCTCCGCCACGACCCCGGCGACCTCCGCGCCCGGGATGAACGGCAGCTCCGGCTTCACCTGGTACAGCCCGCGCGTCTGCAGCAGATCCGGGAACGACACCCCGGCCGCGTGGACGTCGATCAGCACCTGGTCGTCAGCACGCGACGGCGCGTCGGCTTCGACGACCGAAACGGTCGACGGGCCTTCGAGATCCTTGATGTGTACGGCTTTCATGCGTTTCTCCTGGTTCACAGCGCGGAGAGGATGTCGTTGACGCGGTCTTTGGCGTCGCCGAAGAGCATCGCGGAGTTGTCGCGGAAGAACAGCGGGTTCTGCACGCCCGCGTAGCCGGAGGCCATGGAGCGTTTGAACACGATCACGTTCTCCGCTTCCCACACCGTCAGCACCGGCATTCCGGCGATCGGACTGCCGGGGTCCTCGGCAGCGGCGGGGTTGACGGTGTCGTTCGCGCCGATGACGAGGACGACGTCGGTGTCGGCGAAATCGTCGTTGATCTCGTCCAACTCCAGCACGATGTCATACGGCACCTTGGCCTCGGCGAGGAGGACGTTCATGTGGCCCGGGAGGCGTCCGGCGACGGGGTGGATGCCGAACCGGACGTCGATGCCCTTGTCGCGCAGTTTCCGGGTCAGCTCCGCCACCCCGTACTGGGCTTGCGCGACCGCCATCCCGTAGCCGGGCGTGATGATCACCCGGGAGGCCGCGGTGAGGAGTTCGGCCGCGCCCTCGGCGGTGATTTCCCGGTGCTCGCCGTAGTCCTTGTCCCCGGACGGTCCGGCCTCGATGCCGAAGCCTCCGGCGATGACGGAGATGAAGGACCGGTTCATCGCCTTGCACATGATGTAGGACAGGTACGCACCCGAGGAGCCGACGAGCGCGCCGGTGATGATCAGCAGGTCGTTCTCCAGCAGGAACCCCGACGCCGCAGCCGCCCATCCGCTGTAGCTGTTCAGCATCGACACGACCACCGGCATGTCCCCGCCACCGATCGACGCGACCAGATGCCAGCCCAATGCGAGGGCGAGGACGGTGACGACGATCAGCAGCCACAGGTGCGGGCTCGCGACGAACCAGGCGGTGAACGCGACGAACAGGACGAGTGCGCCGAGGTTGAGGAAGTTCTTGCCGGGCAGCATCAACGGCGCGGACTTCATCTTCGCCGACAGCTTCAGGTTCGCCACGATCGACCCGGTGAACGTCACCGCCCCGATGAACACGCCGATGAACACCTCGGCGTGATGGATCCCCAACGTGCCCAGGGCTTCGAGGTGGCGGGACTCGGGCCCGGTCGGGTCGCATTCGACCTGGAGATAGCCGTTCCAGCCGACCAGGACCGCGGCGAGGCCGACGAAGGAATGCAGCAGGGCGATCAGCTCGGGCATCCCGGTCATCTCGACCACCGCCGCCCGCCGCAACCCGATCCCCGCCCCGATGACCATCGCGACGATCATCAACGCTATCGACGTCCCGGTGATCTCCCCCGTGACGGCCTGGGCGATGGTCGCGATCAGCGCGACGACCATCCCGGCGATCCCGAAATAGTTCCCCACCCGGGCGGTTTCGTGCCGGGACAGTCCGGCGAGGGCGAGAATGAACAACAGCCCGGCCACGATGTAGGCGGCCTGGCTCGCAGTGTGCACAGTCATCAGAACAGAACGCCTTCCGGGTCAGCTGCGGGAGAACATCGCGAGCATCCGGCGGGTCACCGCGAACCCGCCGAAAATGTTGATCGTCGCCAGCAGCGTCGCCACCGCCGCCAGCACGACGACCACCGTGTTCCCGCTGACCAGATTCAGCAGCGCACCCACCACGATGATCCCGGAAATCGCGTTCGTCACCGACATCAACGGCGTGTGCAACGCGTGATGCACATGCCCGATCACGTAATAGCCGATCACGATCGCCAACGCGAACACCGTCAGGTGCGGCAACAACGCCGCCGGAGCCAACGCCGCCAACACCAGCACCACCGCCGCCACCCCCAACACCACACCCAGCCTGCGACCCGACGACATCGGCTGCTTCTCCGGCTCCTCCTTCTTCACCGGCACCGCAGGCTTCTGCGGCGCCGCCGAGACCTGCACCGGAGGCGGCGGCCACGTCAACTCGCCGTCGCGGACCACGGTGATCGACCGGACCACCACGTCCTCGAAATCGACGACCAGCCGGCCGTTCTTCTCCGGGGTCATCAGCTTCATCAGGTTCACCAGGTTGGTGCCATACAGCTGCGAGGCCTGCGCCGGGAGACGGCCCGCGAGGTCGGTGTAGCCCAGGATCGTGACGCCGTTGTCGGTCACGACCTTCTCGCCCGCGACGGAGCCTTCGACGTTGCCGCCGTTCGCCGCCGCCATGTCCACAATCACCGACCCGGCCTTCATCGACGCCACCATCTCGCCGGTGACGATCCGCGGGGCCGGACGGCCCGGGATCAACGCCGTCGTCACGATGATGTCGACGTCCTTGCACTGCGCCGCGTAGAGCTCTTTCTCGCGCGCTTTGTAGTCCTCGCCCATCTCCTTCGCGTAACCGGTGGCGGAGACTTCGGCGTTCGGGTCCTCGATGGACAGATACTCCCCGCCCAGGCTCTTCACCTGATCCGCGACCTCCGGACGCGGATCCGTCGCCCGCACAATCGCCCCCAGGCTTCCCGCCGCGCCGATCGCCGCCAACCCCGCCACACCCGCGCCCACCACCAGGACCTTGGCCGGGTTGACCTTCCCCGCCGCGGTCACCTGACCGGTGAAGAACCGCCCGAACGTATGCGCCGCCTCCACCACCGCCCGATACCCCGCGATATTCGCCATCGACGACAGCACATCCAACGACTGCGCCCGGGAGATCCGCGGCACCGCGTCCATCGCCAACGCCGTGATCGGCCGCTTCGCCAGATCCTCCACCAGCTCCGGTTTCAGAGCCGGGGCGAGCAGGCTGACCACCGTCGCGCCCTGCTTCACCGCATCCAACTGCCCGGACGACGGCGCGTTCACCCCGAACACGATGTCCGCCCCGGCGATCGACCCCACGGTCGCGCCCGCGTCCGCATACGCCTGGTCGAAGAACCCCGACAACAGACCCGCGCCCGGCTCCACCGCCACCTCATAACCCAGCCCGCGCAGCTTGCCCACCGTTTCCGGAGTCGCCGCGACGCGCGTCTCCCCCGGTTGGGCCTCCTTGAGCACCCCGATCAGCATGCCGTCTCCTTCCCGCTCGTTCGCGGAAGATCCGCCGGCCGGGCCTGACGGCGTTTTGGGTCGCCACCTGGTCCGACTTCGCCCGCTTCAGGTACAGATGCGCTGGATACTCCCATGCCGCCCGGCCTCCGGCAGCCAACCGAAGCCCCTTTTTCCACGGCAAGTCCGACGAGATCACGGTCATAGCGCGGGCAGCCGGGCCGACCAGGCCGTTCCCGAGGTCGCGGCGGCGAGCCGGAAACCGCCGACTACCCGGTTGAACCGCCTCACGGGTCCGGTCCGGGTCCGGCTGCGGGGCACGGTCGCCGGATCGATCACGAGGCCCGCAGTGATGTCCACCACTTGACAACCGGGCCGCCCAGGCTCAGCCGACCGGGCGGCGCAGTCCGCTGCTCCGCTCGGAGCCCGCCGGTCGCGCAGCGGGTCAGCATGGCCGTCAGCTCGTCCTCGAATGTGGGAAGGCCGAGCGGCTCCGGCCTGGCGATCAGCTTGCGCACGAGCAGTTCCACCGTGTTTCACCACGATCCGCGCCGCTAAGTCCACATTGGACACGCCCCGGGTCCGGCGACCGCTCCGGCAGATCGCGCACGCAAGCGATCCGCTCCCCTCGCACCGGGTGACCAGCGCCCGCAGCGACTGCGGATCGTCGACTTGGTTCCGGACCGCCACGTGCACGAGTTGGCGGAGCGCCCCGTCGAGCGTGTCCGGCAGCCCGGCGGTTTCCCGGTGGCGGCGCGGGTTTCCGCGCCGGCGCGGGATGCCGCCGGGCCGCCAGCGCGGCGAGGATGGCGTCCTTGTGCGGGCAGCGCTGGTACAGCGCGACCTGATCGACACCCGCGCCCGCTCCGCGATGCGGTTCGCGGTGCGCGCCGCGCAGCCCAGCTCGGCGAAAATCTGGGCAGCGGCCGCGCGGGTCCGCTGCCGGGCCGGCTCGCCGCGCATCTGCCGGGTCCCTCGCGCGGCCGGAGCCGCGTTCCGGGCATCGCGAGCCAGCTCCTGCTCGCACCAGGCCGCTGAACAGGGGATATCCGACAGCCTGGCGGCTAGTCGCGGCCGAGACCCGGCAGCGGGCGCGTGCCCTCCGCCCGCACCGCTTCGAGCGCACGCGGGTCCAGATCCAGCAGCCGCAGGATCGTCGGCGCGATCTGGGTCGTCTCGACCGGAGCCGGGATCCGCACTCCGTGGCCGCCGCCGACCACCAGCGGAACCGCCCGGTCGTCGTCCGCCGTGCCGCCGTGTTCGGCGATTTTCGAGCGGCCGCCGGTGTACACGACGCCGTGCTGCGCGATGCCGACCAGGTCCGGCACTCGCGGGTCGCCCTGGCCGGCGTGGAAGTAGCGGGCGGCGTCGGCTCCGGCATACGCCGCGGTCAGGCCCGCGTGCGTGAACGGCTTCGGCGCGCCGGTGCTGCCGTTTCCGGTACCGGACTGGGCCAGCAGGTACTGCCGCGCGAAGGCGCCGGCGTCCGGCGAATGGTCGGTGAACCACAGCAGCATCGCGTCGTCGTCGGTGGACTGGGCGACCAGGTCGGGCGCACCCGGGTGCACGGCCCGCCAGGCGGAGTTCAGCCCGGAGAGCAGCGGGGCGTCGTCGATGCGGGTCAGCGCGGCCGGGTCGATCGGAGACTGGCCGTGCTTCGCCGACAGGACCACTGCCGTGGAGCGGTCGAGGTGCTGTTTCCTCAGTTCGGCAGCGAACGCGCCGAGCTGCCGGTCGACGAAGTCCAAAGCGGACCGCAGCACCGGGCCCGGCGCGCCGTCGGCCTGGTAACCGCCGGGCTGTCCGCCGGAAACCGGCAGCTTCTGCGCGGTCGAGACCGACTGGAAGTTCATCCCGAACACCCCGGGCGTGCCGGTGCGCGTGCGTCCGCTGTGGTCGAAGCCGTCGATTTCGTTCAGGACGGCCTCGGCCTTGTAGCCGTCGTACTGCTGGGTCGCGGCGTTGTCCTTGGTCCAATCGCCGGAAGCGGGCGCTTTGCTGTTGATCTCCGGCGTGAAGAGGTCCTCGATCCCTGTCCCGGACGGACCGTTGAGCATTTCGTACGCCGGGTGCTTGTCCGACCACGCGGTGCGCAACCCGGCTTGCCGGGCGACCTCGAACACGGTGTTCACCCGCAGATACTGGTGCGGGTAAACGGGTCCGCACGTCTTCGGGTCGACCGGAAGGCCGGCGGGATCGATCAGCGAGCGCGGGTCGCCGGTCATCGCGAGCACGCCGCCGGGCAGGTTCGGCACTCCCTGTCCCGCGTCGATGCGGTCCTTGTCCCGGTCGAGATCCTCGGTGTAGTCCACTGTGGACCCCGGCTTCGCGCCCGCGCACGCCGTGGTGCCGGGCGGCAGCAGAGCCCGGTTGTAGGTCGCGTCGTAGTAGATCCCGGTGGTCGCCGGGTTGCCACCGGTCACCTGGCCGACCATGCCGGGGAACGAATCCGACGGGACCGGCGTGCTGGCGTGCGTGTACTCGGCGCCGTGCGCGGCGAGCGCGGCCAGCGCCGACCCGGGAAAGGTGCGCGTGTACCACTCCAGATCCGACTGGTGCAGACCGTCGACCGAAAGCAGCAGCACGTGCTCGGTGCGCACCGGCGCGGCCAGCGCGGGAACGGCCGCCGCGACGGCGCCGGCCGCGGCCATCGCCACGACGGCACGCCAACGAATTCTCGACACGGGTGTCCTCCTCGTCTCCGCCGCCGACGCAGCGACCGGCGTATTCCAGGCCGCGCACAAAGACGACGGAAAACCGCCGCAGAAACACCAGATGAACGCTGGCGGCGAAACAGTGCGCGGACAGGGCACAATTCGCCCGATTCGTTCAAGGGCGCGGATATGCGCACCCGCCCTTCCCCGAGTGCTTGCACTTCGCTACCACTCGTGGTCTCCTAGAAGCGCTTGCAAAACACAATCACTCCGAAGGGGAAGCCATGATCCGCCGAGTACTCGCCCAGTGCACCGTCTCCGAGCTCGCGCGCGCCGAGAAGTGGTACACCGCGTTGTTCGACCGCGGTCCCGACGCGCGGCCGATGCCTGGCCTGCTGGAATGGCACCTCGACGACGCCTTCGGGCTGCAGGTGTGGTCCGAACCCGACCGCGCCGGGCGGTCGACGGTCGTCTTCGAGGACACGGATCTCGACGCAGCTGCCGCCCAGGCGACGAAGGCCGGTATCGCGCACGACGGGCCGCAACCCGGTGGCGGCGCGCGCATTCTGCCGCTCGCCGACCCGGACGGGAACCGCGTCGTGTTCAGCGGCAAGTGATCCGGCTTGACCGCCCGGCCCGGACCGGCCTAGAGTCACGACTAGAGAGATCGCTCTAGTCGGGAGACCCGAGGGAGGTCCGATGCCGCGCGTGGAGTTGTCCGCCGGGCCGATCGCCTACACCGACACCGGCGGCACCGGGCCGGTTCTGGTGTTCGGGCACGGGTTCCCGATGTCCGGCACGCAATGGCGCAAGGTCGTCCCGCTGCTGGAGGGCTGCCGCTGCGTCCTGCCCACGCTGCCGCTCGGCGCGCACCTCGCCCCGATGCGGCCCGACGCGGACCTGACCCAGTTCGGGATCGCGCGGCTGCTCGGCGAATTCCTCGCCGCACTCGACCTCCACGACGCGACAATCGTGCTCAACGACTGGGGCGGCGGCCAATTCCTCGTCGCCGACGGGCTGGCTCCGGCCGAGCACGTCGCCCGGGTCGGCCGGCTCGCGCTCGTCGCGTGCGAGGCGTTCGACAACTTCCCGCCCAAGCCCGCGCGACCGGCCGTGAAGCTGCTCCGGCTTCCCGGCGGACCGTGGCTGCACGCCCAGGCCACCCGGACGTCGTTCTACCGCCACGCCAAAGCCGCGTACGGCGGGATGTGCGAAAGCCGGATCCCCGACGACGTTCTCGAGGGCTGGTTCGCGCCGGCGTTGCGGGACAAGGAAATCCGCCGGGACATGGTCAAATTCGCCACCGGGAGCCCGCCGCGGCGAGTGCTGCTCGAATGGACCGAGCGGCTGCGGTCGTTCGACCGGCCGGTCCTGGTCGCGTGGGCGGGCAAGGACCGGATGATGCCCGCCGAGCACGGACGGCGGCTCGCCGAATTGTTCCCGGACGGCCGCCTCGTCGAAATCCCGGACAGCGGCACGCTGATCCCGGAAGACCAACCGGAACGGCTGGCCGAGGAACTGATCGCGTTCCTGGCCGAAACAGGCGAGGAATAACGCGTCAGGCCGTGAAGGGCACCCTGAGGGAATCAGATTCCGTCAGGGTTCCCCTCACGACATCAGCATCCGCCCCACCGCGCCCGTCGACCGAGGGCAGCTTCACGCGTCGTCGGCCGGGGCCCGCGGCACCCGCGCAAGCACCGCTGCCGCGAACCCACCGCACACCGCGGTTACCGGGAAACCTCACTGTGCCGAACCGACCACAGCCATGGCCAAATGACTTCGCTGCAATGGCCGTGTGCCGCTTCGGGGGTCGGCCTGCCGTTGGCCGGATCAGTGACGAAACCGGCGGGCCGAGCGAACAGTGCGGACAATTGGATACCGTGGTCGGCATGGCTGACCAACGACCGCTCGGCTTGCGAGAACGCAAGAAGCTCGACACGCGCAAAGCGCTGAGCGACGCCGCCGTGGCGCTGATGTACGAGAGAGGTCCAGACAACGTCGTCCGCGAGGACATCGCCGAGCGGGCCGGGGTGTCGCTCCGGACGTTCAGCAACTACTTCGCCACGAAGTACGACGCGGTCGCCTACCGGCAGGAACACCGGATCCGGCTCAGCGCGGAACTGCTGCGCCGCCGCCCGGCGGACGAACCGCTGTGGACCGCGCTCGCCGAATCGCTCATCGAACCGCTGCGCGCCGACGGGGTGCCGTACGGGCAGCCGGCATCCGAGCAGCTCAGCGCGGTGCAAGCGTGGAGCGCGACGCCGGAGATGCGCACCGCACTGGCCCGCGTTCAAACCGGCGACCTGGTCAAGGCGATCGCCGAACGCACCGGCACCCGGGTCGGCGACCTGTACCCGCAACTGGTATCCGACGTCGCGATCGCGGCGATGACCACGGTCCTGAACCGGTTCCTGGACGAAAGCCTGGAAAAGACAGTTCCGGCGACGCTGCGCGACGTGTTCGCACGGATTTCGCGGGGGCTCCCGCCGCAGTGATCAGCCCCGCGACGCCACGGGCAGCGAGTTCTCCCGGCCATGCGCCACAAACTCCGCCCGCAACACCTGCCGATCCTCCTCAGTGAGCAGCCGATACGGGCTAGTCCGACTCGGCGCGAACCACACCTCGCCACCCTCCCAGCCCAGCGCGCGCAACGGCGCCTTGTCCACCTTGCCGCTGCCCGTCACCGGCGCCTCATCGATGACCCGGACAAACGTAGGCCGCCATTTCGTCCCCAGATCCGGTTGCACGGCAAGGAATCCATCGAACTCGACCGGATCGAATGCGGCATCCGCAGCGAGGATCACCGACGCCATGAGCAAGTCCCCGGTCCGCGGATCGGGCACGCCGTAGCAATGCGCCGCCGCGAACGCCGGGTAGCGGCCCAGGATGCGCTCGACTGGGGCGGTGCCGAAGTTCTCGCCGTCCACGCGGAGCCAGTCCGCCGCCCGGCCCGCGAAGTACAGGTAGCCGTCGCGGTCGCGATAGCCGAGGTCGCCGGTCCAGAAGTCCTCGCCGCCGAATTTCAGCCGTTCGGCCATCGCGGCCGGGTTGCGGTAGTAGCCCTCGAAGGTTCTCCCCCGGCCCACCGCGACGATCTCGCCGGTCGCTTCCTCGCCGTTCAGCAGCAGACCGTTCTCGTCGAATTCCGCGAGCGGGCATTCCCGGTTGTCCTGGTCGCGGATTTCCGCGCGCATTCCGGGCGCGGGACGGCCCAGCGCGTTCGGCGGCGCGTCCGGGTCCGGCACGATGCGGATTCCGCCTTCGCTGGACCCGTACCCTTCCCGCACTTCGCAGCCGAACCGACGGCGGAATTCGGCGGATTCGCCCGGCGCGGCTTCGGAACCGAAGGCGACCTCCAGCCGGTTGTCGGCGTCGGTCGGCTGCTCCGGCTGGGCGACGACGTAGCTCAGCACCCGGCCGACGTAGTTGAAGTAGGTCACGCCGTGCGCGCGCAGGTCCGGAATGAACTGCGACGCGGAGAACTTCCGCACCAGCACGATCGTCGCGCCGACCTTCGCCGCGGCGGCGAGGTTCATCATGATCGCGTGACCGTGGAACATCGGCAGGCACAGGTAGGTGACCGAATCGCGGTGCAGCGAGACGCGTTCGGCCAGCGCGTCGGTCAACCGGCCGAGGCGGCCGTTGCTGCAGATCACCGCCTTGGGCGTGCCGGTCGAGCCGGAGCTGAACAGCAGCAGGAAGATCGCCGCCGGGTCCGGAAGCCACGCGGGCAGGTCCGCGCCCGCGTGCGCGGCGAGCAGATCCTGGTACTCCGGCGATTCCACGTCGAGGATCCGGCGGACGGTCGGCAGCTCAAGGCTCGCCACCTCGTCGCGGTAGAGCGGTTCGGTGAGCAGGACGTCGACGTCCGTGTGGCTGATGTCCGCCGCCAGCTCCGCGCCGCGCCGGGTGGAGTTGACGCCGACCAGGACGTCCCCGGTCACCGCGGCGGCGAGGATCCAGAACACGAAGTCCGGCAGGTTCTGCAGCAGCACCCCGACGTGCCGCTGCGTCCGCCCAGGCCCCGGCTCGAAGGTGCGCAGCAGGGACGCCCGGACCGCGGCCTCGCCGACGACTTCAGCCCACGTCCAGCTTCGGCCCTCGAACCGCAGCCCCTCGTGCGAGTCCGTGCGCCGGGACCGGACGACTTCCGCGAAGGTCTCCATCAGCGGTCCGCCGCGAGCACGATCGCGGAGTGCGGCACCGGAGAACCGCCGGTGACGAGCACGTGCTCCAGCGGCTTCGCCGGCTGGTTCACCGAACTGCCGCGAATCAGCCGGACGCCCTCGGCGATTCCGTTGACCCCGTGGATGTACCCCTCCCCCAACTGGCCGCCGTGCGTATTGACCGGCAACCGTCCGTCGAGTTCGAGCGCGCCGCTGGCGATGAAGTCCTTCGCTTCGCCGCGACCACAGAATCCGTATTCTTCCAGTTGCAGCAAGACCATCGGGGTGAAGGCGTCGTAGAGGATCGCGGCGTCGATGCAGTCCGGCCCCACGCCCGCTTGAGCCCACAATTGCTCGGCGACCAGCTGCACCTCGGGCATTTCGTCGATGTCCTCGCGGTAATAGCTGCTCATCGAGATCTGTTGCGGCCCAACGCCTTGCGCCGCCGCGGCGATCACCGCGGGCGGATGCGGAAGGTCGCGAGCCCGTTCCGCGCTCACGATCACCAGCGCCTGCCCGCCGTCGCTTTCCTGACAGCAATCGAGCAGCCGCAACGGATCGGCGATCATCCGCGACGACTGGTGGTCTTCGAGCGTGATCGGCCGTTCGTGGAACCAAGCTTTCGGATTCACCGCCGCGTGTTTGCGGGAAAGCACCGAAACCCGGCCGAAGTCCTCGCTCGTAGCCCCGTATTTGTGCATGTACCGCCGCGCCAGAAAGGCTTCCTGCTGCGCGGGAGTGAGCAGGCCGTACGGATTGATCCAGTTCCGGTATTCCTGATCAGTGTTCGCGGTGTAGGCGAACGGCGGCGGCCCGGCCCCGAACCGGTGGCCCGAACGTTCGTTGAATGCCCGGTACACCACAACGACATCCGCAACCCCAGAGCTGACCGCGAGCGCGGCCTGCTGCACCGGCGCGCACGCCCCGCCGCCACCGTGCGGAATGCGGCTGAAGAACTTGAGTTGCGGAATGCCGAGTGCCCGAGCGACCGCGATCTCCGGGTTGGTTTCCATGGTGAACAACGCGAATCCGTCGACTTCTTCGACGGGAATTTGCGCGTCAGCAAGGGCGGCGAGAACGCATTCGCAAGCGAGCTGCCATTCGCTGCGTCCGGAATTCTTGCTGAATTCAGTCGCGCCGATCCCGGCGATCGCGGCCTGCCGCGCGAACCCGCTCATGCCGCCACCGTCACTCGGGCCGACACATGCACGCCGCGTTCGTGACTTCCGGTGACCTTGATCGTCACCGCGTCCTGAGTCGCTTCGATGACCTCGCCGGCGAAAGTGAGCGTGTCCCCGGGAAACAACGGCAACCCGAGCCGCAACGACACCTTGCGGATCCGCGTCGCCGGGCCGCAGACGTCGGTGACATAGCGGTCGATGAACCCGTTGGTGGCGTTGATGCTGATGAAAATGTCCGGCATCCCGCGTTCCCGCGCTTTGCCCGGGTCGTGGTGCACGTCCTCGAAATCCTGGGACGCGATCGCGGTGGCGACGATCGTGGTGCGGTCGAAGGGAATCGCCAGCTCCGGCAGGCGGTCCCCGAGAGCCAGGGTCATCGGGTGTGCTCCTTCGGGTCGCGCGGCCGCAGCTGCGGGAGGATTTCGCCGTGCGCGTGCTCGCTGAAACCGACCTGGAGCGGCAGACCGACCTCGAGCCGGTCGTGGTCGACCCCGGCGATGTCCGCGACCAGCCGGACGCCCTCCTCCAGATCGGCGAGGCCGACCGCGAGCGGGTAGTCGAACGCGGGATCCTTCGGGTGATACAGCACTGTCCAGCTGTGCAATATCGCGCGGCCGCTGGCGACGACCGTGTCCCACGCGAAACTCCGGCACACCGGACATGCCGGGCCGGGCGGATGCCGGAGGGTCCGGCAGCCGGTGCAGCGCTGGATTTCCAGGCGTCCTTCGCGGGCGGCGGCGAAGAAGAACTGGTTGTCCTGGGTGATCGTGAGCCGCGGGACCGCGGTGTGCTCCCCCATCACTCGCTCCGTTCGGCCGGGCGGAACCGCAGGATCCGGAAGCGTTCGTCGACCAGCAGCTCGCCCGCTTCGTCCACGTAGTGCTTGCGCAGCGTGACGAAATGCCCGTAGCCGAGCGCGGTGCGTTTGCACTCCGAGACGGCCTCGATGGTGAAATGGCAGGTCACGTGCGTGCCCGGGGTGATCTCGCGGACGTACTCCTGTTCGACGTCGGTGGCCACCACCGAGGTGTAGCCGGCCGCGTCGAGCACGTTCATCAGCCGCGAATACGCGAAGTCCTCCACCGCGCCCTCGCGGCGCAGCTCCTGGAGCTCGCGGTAGCGCCGGTACCCGGCCATGATCCAGGTCGAGCACATCGCGGGCGGCGCGACGACGCCGGACCGGCCGGCCGCCTTCGCCGCGGCGTCGTCGACGTACACCGGATTGCGGTCGTCGAGCGCCTCGACCCAGTTGCGGATCATCGCCTCGTTCACCGCGTACCGCGCCACCCGCGGCGGCTCGGCCTGCTGGCCGGTGAACTCGGCGAAGTCCGTCCGGAGACCGGTCATCACCCCTCCTTGAGCAAGCGTTTGGCAGGACGGTAAGAGCGCGCGGACGGACGGGCAAGGGAAAGTCCCGGTGGGCGGACGGCTCCGGTGATCGCGGTTCTTGCCGGGCACTCGCTAGGCCTGACTGCGGCCCGGGCGGCCTTCTCCGCAGCGGTGCGGTGATTCTCCCCGGCGGGCGGCCTTCGTAGGTGCTGCGAAGGGCTGTGAGGGGAACCCTGACGGAATCTGATTCCCGCAGGGTTCCCCTCACGGAAAGCTCGGGCCGCAAGGATCACTCCCACCGCACCAGTCGCCGCACCACCTTCCCCGTCGCGTTGCGCGGCAGCGGGTCCCGGGTCAGGAACCAGGCCGTCGGGACTTTGTACCGGGCCAGCCGGTCGGCGAGATAGCCGCGCAGTCCGTCCGCGTCCACTTCGGACTCCGCGCGCAGCACTACCTTCGCCGCGACGATCTGCCCGTAATCCGGATCCGCCAGCCCGGCCACGATGCACTCCGCGACCCCGGGATGTCCGGCGAGCTGTTCCTCCACCTCCGCCGGGTAGATGTTCTCCGCCCCGCGCAGGATCAGGTCGCTGCGCCTGCTCAGCACGAACAGCGCACCGTCGCGCAACTGGCCGAGGTCGCCGGTCCGGAACCAGCCGTCGGCGGTGAACGCGGCGGCGGTCGCGGCCGGGTCGTTGAAGTAGCCGAGCATCACCTGCGGGCCGCGGAGGTGGATCTCGCCGTCGACACCGTCCGGGACCGGGCGGCCTTCGGGGTCGCGGATCTGCACTTCCATGTTCGGCACCGGCCTTCCCGCGGTGTCCGGGTCGGCGAGGAGTTCGGCGGGGGTCGCGAGGGTGGCCGCTGTGGACGATTCGGTCAGGCCGTAGTTCGTGCTCAGCGAGGCGGCCGCGCCCGGCAAGGCACCCCGGAGTTGGTCTTTGAGCTCGGCCGTCGACGGCGCGCTACTGACCGAGACCGTCTTGAGCGTGCTGAGGTCGTACCCGGAGAGATCGGTTTCGACCAGCCGCGACAGCATAGTCGGGACCGCGCCCCAGTTGGTGATCCGTTCGGCCTGCACGAGCTCCAGCACCCGGTGGATGTCGAATTTCCCCTGGTACAGCACGGCGGTGTCGCCCACCGCGAGCCGCACGACGGCGAGGTTGTGCAGGGCGGCGATGTGGAACAACGGCGTGGCCAGGAGGAATCGGCGGTCCCGCGCCGGTCGGCCGAATTCCGCCGCCAACGCGTCGTTGAACAGGTGGAACCAGACCGCGGCGAGCACGTTGCGGTGCGAGTGGGTCGCGCCCTTGGGGTGGCCGGAAGTGCCGCTCGTGAAAAGGATGACGGCGGGATCGTCCTCGTCGACCGACTCCGGTTTCAGCTTCGCGCCTTCGTGCCGTCCGAGGAGTTCCCGGTATTCCGGGCTGCCGAATTCCAGTACCGGGTACCGATCCGCGACCAGCGGTGTCCGGGACGCGTCGGTCAGCACGACTTTCGGCGTGGTCAGGTCGAGGCCGTGCGCGATCTCCGGCGCGGCCCACATCGAGTTCATCCCGACCGCGATCGCGCCGAGCGACACCGCCGCCCAGAAACCGACTATCCATTCCGGACAGTTCGCCGCGCACAACGCGACCCGATCCCCGCGGCCGACTCCGTATTCGGTCCGCAGCACCGAGGCGAGCGTCGCGACCTGGTCGTAGTGCTGGGCGAAGGTGAGCCGACTGTCCACAGTGACCAGATACTCGCGATCGCCGAACTCGCGCGAGGCCTCCAGCAGTTCGGTCAGGCACCGGTGCCGCCGCGCGAACACCCGCGCCGGACGGCCCGCGACCGGCTCCTGCCGGATCTCGAACTCCGCGCCCGGCGCGGTCAGCCGCGCGATGATGTCGTCCCGATCGGTCATCGGTCGCCTCCCGTAGTGATCATCGGATCGTCAGCTGCCCGCCGTCGACGTTCCAGCACTGCCCGGTCACCCAGCCCGCCTCCGCGCTGGCCAGGAACACCGCGGCCGCCGCGATGTCGAGCGGCTCGCCCACCCGCCGCAAGGGCACCTGCGCGCGAACGTACTCGGCCCACGAAGCCGGATCCACGTCGTCCAAGCGGCTCGTGCCGACCACGCCGGGGCACAGCGCGTTCACCCGGATCCCGTGCTGGCCCAGCTCTTTCGCCGTCGAGGAAGTCAACGATTGCAGCGCCGCTTTCGACGCGGAATAGGCCGCCGATCCCGCTCCGGACAGCTTCCCGCCGATCGAGGAGATGTTCACGAACACCCCGCCGTCGCCCTGGTCGACCATCCGCCGCCCGAACGCGCGCGTCATCAGGAACGGCCCGCGCAGGTTGACCGCGATGACCCGGTCCCAGGTCTCGACGTCGAGGTCCAGCACCGGCAGCCGATCCGGTCCGCGCGCGGCCGCGGCGTTGTTGACGACGATGTCCACCCGGCCGAACGACTCGAGCACGGTCGCCAGCAGCCGGTCGATCTTCGCCGGGTCGGCGACGTCGCTCACCACCGGCAAGGCCCGTCCGCCGGACTCGCGGATCTCGTCGGCCACGGACTCGATGTCGCGCCAACCCGCGGCCTGTTCTTCCGGCGGGAACTGCTCGCGCGGGCGTCCGCTGCCGGTCACCGCGACCGCGCACCCGGCCTTCGCCAGCTCGACCGCGATCGCCCGGCCGATGGACCGCATCCGGCCCGCCCCGGTCACCACCGCGACCTTGCCCTCGAACCCGCTCAGCGGATACATCTCAGAGTCGTTCCACGATCGCCGCGGTCGCCTGGGCGCCGCCGGCGCAGATCGCCACCAGGCCGAGCGTCTGGTCGCGGCGCTCCAGTTCGTCGACGATCTCCGCGAGCAGCCGGATCCCGGTCGCGCCGACCGGGTGGCCGATCGCGATGGCGCCGCCGTTGACGTTGAGCCGGTCCTCGTCGACGCCGAGCGTGCGGGCGAACGACAGCGGCACCGACGCAAACGCCTCGTTGACCTCGAACAAATCGATGTCGGCGATCGTCATCCCAGCCCGGCCGAGAACGCGCTCGGCCGCACGGATCGGCCCGTCCAGCAGGTACTTCGGTTCCGCGCCGACGATGGCCTGCGCGACCAGCCTCGCGCGCGGACGCAGGCCGAAGGTCTGATCGGCGTCGACCAGCAACGCGGCCGACGCGCCGTCGGAAATCTGCGACGCGGTGCCCGCGGTGTGCAGGCCGTCTTCCTTGATCGGAGCGAGTCCGGCGAGGGCTTCGGTGCTGGTGTCGCGCAGGCCTTCGTCGCGGTCGAACAGGCCGCCGTCGAGCGGGACCGGCAGGATCGAACGGCCGAACCGGCCCTCGTCCCAGGCACGGCGGGCGCGGTGCTGCGAGCGGAGGCCGAACGCGTCCAGGTCCGAGCGGGTGAGCCCGCGCCGCGCGGCGATCCGGTCGGCCGCCTCGTACTGCGCGGGCAGGTCGACCTTCCAGGACTCCGGGCGCGGACGGCCCGCGTCGCCGAGGTTGCTCAGCAGCGGCACCCGGCTCATCGACTCGACCCCGCACGCCATCCCGGCGTCCACCTGCCCAGCCGCGATCTGCGCGGCGATCAGGTGCACGGCCTGCTGCGCGGACCCGCATTGCGCGTCGATGGTGGTCGTCGCGGTCTCCTCCGGGAGCCCGGCGTGCAGCCAGGCGAACCGGCCGACGTTGTTCGACTGCTCCCCCGCCTGCGTGACGCATCCCGCGACGACATCGGTGACCAGCGCCGGGTCGATACCGGTGCGGTCGAGGATCCCGCGCTGCACGTGGCCGAGCAGTTCGACCGCGTGGATGCCGGACAGCGCACCGCGCCGCTTGCCGAACGGGGTGCGGATCGCGTCCACAATGACCGGCGTACCCATCAGGCACCTCCTGGAGTCGTGCGGGCCCAGGCGTCAGTGAAGACCGCCGCGTCGCCGCAGGTCACTTTCAGGCTCAGCTCATTTTCCTGCTGCCACACGGAAATCCTTAATGTCTCGCCGGGGATTACCGGGCCGGCGAAGCGCGCGCCCAGCTCGCGGAGGCGTGCGGGATGGCCGTCGAGGAAGTGGTCCACGACGGCTTTGGCGACCAGGCCGTAGGACGCGAGCCCGTGCAGGATCGGCGCGGCGAAGCCTGCTTTCGCCGCGACCTCCGGGTCTGCGTGGAGCGGATTTCGGTCTCCGTTCAGCCGGTACAGCAGCGCTTGGTCCGGAGTGGTCGCGACGTCGAACACGTGCGTCGGATCGCCTTCCGGCGGCTTCGGTCCGGCTGCGACGCCTGGGTCGCCACCGAAACCTCCCTCGCCGCGTGCCCAGACCGACATTTTCGAGGTCCACAGTGGACCGTCGGCGTCCGCGACCTCGTGGGCGAGCACGATGACCGCGGCCTTGCCCTTGTCCTGGACTTCCGCGATCCGCGTGGTTCGTTCCGCCGAGCCGGACGACGGCAGCCGGTCCCGGTGGAGCGTGACGACTTGTCCGGCGTGCAGCAGGCGGGTCAGCTCGACGTCCACGCCGGGCAGCGTCAACCCTTCTGCGGGACGGTCTCCGGCGGAAATCCCTTGTCCGGCAACGAGCGCGAAGGTCGGGAGGACTTCCAGGTCCCGTTCATAGCTGTACCGGAGGTCGGTGCCGGAGCCGAGGGAAAGGTGGTACAGCAGCACGTCGCGGGTGGTCCAGGCGATCTGCTGGGTGCGCGGCGGCGCGTTGAGCGCTTTGTCGACGTCGATGGGCACGGGATCCTCCTAGGCCGGGGCGCCGATCGGGGGTGCGGACGGCAACCGGTCCCCGAGTTCGGCGGCGAGTGCGTCGGCGGTGCCGAGAGTGAAGGCGACCTGACGGCCCCAGAGGAAGTAGCGATGGATCGGATAGTCGACGTCCGCGCCGATGCCGCCGTGCAGGTGCTGGGTCGCGTGCACGACCCGCAGGCCGCCGCGTGAGGCCCACCATTTGGCTACCACCGCGGCGATCTCCGCTTCCTCCTCGCGGCCCTCGTCAAGCAGCCAGGCGGCGCGTTGCGTACAGACGCGGATCGCCTCGGTGTCGAGGTAGGCGTCCGCGGCCCGGACTGCGACAGCTTGATTTGTCGACAGTGGACGTCCGAATTGGACTCGCTCCGAGGTGTATTTCGCGGTGGTCGCCAATGCTTCGGCACACACGCCGACGCTGACCGCGGCCAGTGCGACCCGGAGCCTCCGGAGTGTCCATTGCAGAGCGTCGTCGCCGGTAGCCAGGATCTCTTGCGGGGTGACCACTGTTCCGTTGAACGCGATTGAGGCGTGGCTTTCGCGGCTGGTGACTTCGACTGGTGTCACGCTGAGGTCGGCTGTCGGCACGAGTACTAAGTGGACTAGGTCGGCTTCCTTGACTGGCACCAGCACCAAATCAGCCTGCGCGCCCGCGGGAACCGAGACGACTTCGCCGGTGAGTTCAAGGTCGTCGCCACGCCGGGTCGCGGTCACCGAAACCGTGTCGTCGAACGCGCCGACCAGCAGCGTCGAACCGTCCAGCACGCGCGGCAGGATCCGGTTCCGTTGGTCGTCGGAGCCGAACTGCGCGACTGGCAGCAGTCCGCCCGCGATGACATTCCACAATGGAACCGGCGCGACGTGCCGCCCCGCTTCCTCGAGCAGCACCGCCAATCCGGACATCCCCAGCCCAGCCCCGCCGTCCCTTTCGGACAGGCAGATCCCGAGGAGGTCCGCCTCCGCGAGTACCCGCCAGAGGTCGGCGTCGAACCCGCCCTGCTTTTCGACGGCTGCTACCCGCTCGACGGTCGCACGGTCGGCGAAGATCTTCGCGGCCAGTTCACGGACCGCGCCCAGGTCGTCGTTGAGGTCGAAATCCATGTCAGCTCCTGGCCTTTTCCGGACGGCGGCGCGCGGACAGCGTCATGCCGAGGGTTTTCGCGGCGACGATCTCGCGCAGCACCTCGTTCGTGCCGCCGCCGAAGGTGTTGTTCTGCGCCCGGCGGGCAAGCGTCTCGACGCGTCCGTTCACCGCCGCACCGGGCGAATCGGGGCGCAGCAGGCCGCGAGCGCCGAGCACTTCCTGAAGCCTGCTGTACGCGGTCACCACCGCTTCGGTGCCGAACACCTTGGCGGCAGCGGAATCCCCGCCGCCGAGGGTGCCCGCGGCGACGTCCGCGACCAAGCGCAGGTTGATCAGATCCGTGGCGCTGAGCAGCGCATACACCTCGGCGAGGGTGTGCCGGACCCACGGCAGGTCGTACACCGTGCCCGGGCCGAACGGTTCCTCCCGTGCCCACTTGAGGACCGCGTCATACATCTGGTTCGCGATGCCGCCGCGCGCGGCGAGGGCGACGCGTTCGTGGTTGAGCTGGCTGGTGATGAGCCGCCAGCCGTTGTTCAGCTCGCCGACCACATTGGACAGTGGAACTCGGACGTCCTCATAGTACGTTGCCGACGTGCTGATCCCGCCCACCGTGTGGATTTCAGTAGCGGAGAATCCCGGAGTGTCGGTCGGCACGAGCACCACCGAGATACCGCGATGCGGCGGGGCGTCCGGGTCGGTCCGCACCGCCAGCCAGATCCAGTCGGCGAAGATCCCGGCGCTGGTGAAGATTTTGCTACCGTTGATCACGAGCTGGTCGCCGTCGATCTTGGCCCGCGTCTGCAGAGACGCGAGGTCGGTGCCCGCACCGGGTTCGGTGTAGCCGATGGCGAACATCAGTTCGCCGCGCAGAATGGGCGGCAGGAAGAACTTCTTCTGTTCCTCGGTGCCGTGGTGCATCAACGCCGGCGCGACCGTGTTGAGCGTGACCAGCGACAGCGGGGCGCCAGCGCGCAACACCTCGTCGTAGAACACGAAGAGCGCTTCCGGGTCCTCGCCGCGACCGCCGTATTCCTCGGGCCAGCCGAGGCCGAGCCAGCCGTCCGCGCCCATCCGGCGCAGGATCCGGTCGAACACCGGGCCGCCCTCGGTCTGCTCGACCAGCGCGCGGCGGTCGTCCTCGTCGATGATGCGGGCGAAGTACTCGCGCAGTTCGGCGCGGAGCCTTCGCGAGCGCTCCGACAGCTCCGGATGCATGCGGTTTCTCCTCAGGATCGGGTCAGCGGGGCAAGCCGAGGACGCGGTGGGCGATGACGTTGAGCTGGATTTCCACGGTTCCGCCGCCGAACAGCACGGCGGGCAGGCCGAGGTGGTCGAGGACGTGCCCGTCCTCCGTACTCGCCGAGCCGGGGCCGAGCAGGGCGATCACCTCGCGCGAGCCTTCCTGCTGGGCGAGCGCGCTGAACACCTTCTGCACGCTGACCTCGGCGCCCAGGTCCGTTCCGGCGAGCCGGGCCAGCACACCGCGGAGGCCGAGCGTCGCGAGCGTGAGTTCCCGCGACGCGCACCGGCCGAGCGCGGCCAGCACGTCGGGATCGTCCCGACGGTCGTGGAGCAGCTGGCGGATCCGGTCGGACGAACCGTGCGAGAGGGTCGCGCCCATGTTGTGTCGCTCGTTGGCGAGCGTGGTCGTCGCGAGCCGCCAGCCGCTGTTCGGTTCGCCGACCAGGTCGCGGTCCGGGACGAACACGTCGTCCAGGAAGACCTCGTTGAACTCCGCGCGTCCGGTGGCCTGTCTGATCGGGCGGACGGTGACGCCTTCCGCGGCCAGATCGACGAGGAAGTAGGAAATCCCTCGGTGCCGCGGCGCGTCCGGGTCGGTCTGGGCGAGGCAGACGCCCCAGTGCGCTTCGTGGGCGAGCGACGTCCAGACCTTCTGCCCGGAGATCCGCCAGCCACCGTCCACTTTGGCCGCCCGGGTCGTGAGCGAGGCGAGGTCGGAACCCGCGCCGGGTTCGCTGAACAGCTGACACCAGCGGATTTCCCCGCGCAGCGTCGGCATGACGAACCGCTCGCGCTGTTCCGCGGAGCCGTGGACGAGCAGAGTCGGCAGCACCCATTCGCCGATCACCGTGGTGGGCTGCGGAATGCCGCGGCGCTCGAACTCCTCGGCGATGACGGCTTGTTCGAGCGGTCCGGCGTCCAGGCCGTACGGTTTCGGGTAGTGCGGGGCGGCGAGACCGGCGTCGGCGAGCGCCTGGGCGGACGGCTCGGTCTGGTCGAGAACGGACGCGATTTGGCGGCGCAGTTCGAGGCAGTCGTCGGGGCTGGCGAGGGTCAGGTCGCGGGTCGTGGTCCGGGCGCGTTCGCCGAGGGTGCGGGCGGCTGATCGGCCGAGGGAGCCCGACAGCGCGACGGCGCGTCGCCAGTACAGGTGCGCGTCGTGTTCCCAGGTGAAGCCGATCGCGCCGAGCAGGCGTACGCAGCTGACGGACGCGTCCACTGCGGCTGGGAGCGCGGCGTGCCTAGCCTGCGCGGCGGCAAGTGCTTGCTGCGCAACGGAATGCTGCTCGGCGCGAGCCGCGTCCCAAGCGGCGGCAGTGGCGATCTCGCGGTGCAGGAGGATGCCCGCCGCTTGATGCTGGACCGCTTGGAACGAGCCGATCGGACGACCGAACTGGACGCGGGTGCGGACGTGGTCGACGGCGCAGTCCAAGGTCCAGCCGCACAGTCCGGCTGCCTCCGCCGCCGCGGGGACCGCGAGGGCCAGCTCCGCCCGTCCCGGGTCGATCTCAACGACGTTGTCCTGAGATACCAGGAAGTTCTCCAGCTTGAGCCGAGCCGCGGATCTGGTCAGATCAACGGCCTCGACTGGGATCAGCTGGCCGGGCTCTGGTCGCAGCACGAACCAGATCTCTTGTGCGCGGACGACCGCGAGCTCCGCGTCCGCGAGCCCGAGCGTCGGACAACTCGTGCCGTTGACCTGCCAACCGTCGGCGGTGCTGGTCGCAGTGAGGCCTTCTAGTACGACAGCCCCGGTCGCACCAGCGGCGAACGCGGCCAGCGCTTCCGTCCGTTCGGCAGCGGCGAGGACGGCGCTGGCCATGACGGTCGGCAGGAACGGCCCGGGCACCAGGTGCCGGCCGAACTGCTCGGCGACCACGGCGAGTTCGAGCAGCCCGCCGCCTTGGCCGCCAACGGATTCCGGCAGGTGCAGCGAGTGCCAGCCTTGTCCGGTCAGGGCTTTCCAGAGTTCGGGCCGCCCGGGTTCGGCGCGCGTCTCGGCGATCGGCGCGTGCCGGGTGGCCCATCCGGCGGCGGACGCGGCCAGGTCGCGGTGTTCCTCGGAGAGGGCGATGGGCATAGGTCAGATCCGTTCGACGAGCACGCAGCTGGTGGCGGCCGCGGCGCAGATCGCGATCATCGCGAGACTGGCGTCGCGGCGTTCGAGTTCCTCGACGGCCGTCGCGAGCAGGCGGATGCCGGTCGCTCCCGCCGGATGGCCGAGCGCGATCGCGCCGCCGAGCACGTTGAGCTTGTCCTCCGGGACGCCGTGCACCTGCGCGAACGACAGCGGGACGGCCGCGAACGCTTCGTTGACCTCGAAAAGATCGATGTCGCCGATCGTGAGACCGGTGCGGTCGAGAAGCTTCTGCGCGGCGGCGACCGGCCCGTCGAGGAGGTATTCGAGGTCGCCGCCGATGACGCACTGCGCGAGAAGCCGCGCCCGCGGGCGAAGCCCCAGTTCCTCGGCGCGGCTGCGGGACAGGAACAGCGCGGCACTCGCGCCGTCGGAGACCTGGGACGAGGTGCCCGCGGTGTGCAGCCCGTCGGGGACGGTGGCGCGGAGCCCGGCGAGCGCTTCCGCTGAGGTTTCGCGGAGGCCCTGGTCGCGCGTGATCGGCTGACCGTCCGGCATTTCCAGCGGGAGGACTTGCCGGTCGAAAAGCCCGGCGTCCCAAGCCTTTCGCGCATTGTGCTGGGAGCGGAGGCCGAACGCGTCGAGGTCCACCCGGGTCAGCCCGCGCTTCCGAGCGATGCGGTCCGCGGCGGTGTACTGGTCGGGAGTTTCCAGGGACCAGTCGGCGGGCCGCGGCGTGCCCGCGCCGGACCCCTGCTTCGGGGTGAGCGGCACGCGGGACATCAACTCGACGCCGCACGCGACGCCCGCGTCGGCCGTTCCGTTCGCGATCTGGCCGGTGAGCAGGAAGGACGCCTGCATCGAGGTGCTGCACTGGGCGTCGATCGTGGTGGCCCCGGTCGCGGCCGGGAGCCCGCCGTACAGCCAGGCAGTGCGGACGACGTGGCCGTACTGCTCGCCCAGCGGCGTGACACAACCGCCGATCACCTGGTCGACCGCACCCGGCTCGAGCCCCGCGCGGTCGAGGACGCCGCACTGGACCCGGCTGAGCAACTGGACGGCGTGCAGGGCGGAAACCCAGCCGTCGCGCTTGCCGAACGGCGTGCGCACCGCGTCGACGAGGACTGGCGTGGTGTCTTTCAAGCCCGGATCTCCTTGTCGCGGAAGGCGGGACCGGTCCCGGGAATCGAGCAAGCGTTTGGTTGGAGGTTAGCTCTGGAGCCGTGAGCGGGACAAGCTCAGGTACTGGTGAGCGGGAGTGGCCCAGCAGGGTGCTCCGCCGCATGAGCAGACACGGTGCCTGCTTCTGGGCAGGCCCGACCCGATCGCGCCACTCCACTCGCCAGCGGACACGATCTGCCCAGCCTGCGCTGCGGCTCCCCTCCCTCGCTCCGCCGATGCCACTCACCGGGAGCGATCACCTGCCGAGCCCGCGCCCACGGCACCACGTCGGCATCCCCATTCCGTCACTGCCCGTCGCCGATGCGACTCACCGCGAGCAGCCGCCCGCCCGCCCGCCGCGGACCATGACGGCAACCCTCCCCCGCAGCCAACGATCCGTCCTGCCCGCGCGACCCTGCCCCACCGAGAGAAACACCCGCCGAGTCCCCGCCATCGGCACCTGACGGCGCCCCTGCCGACGATCCGCCCAGTCCACGCCGCTCTTCCCCCACTCGCGCCGCCGATGCCGCCCGCCGCGAGCCCGCCACCGGCACCTGACGACATCCCTTCCCCGCAGCCGACGACACGCCCTGCCCGCCCCGCACCTCGATGCCACTCACCGCGAGCAGTCGCCCGCCCCGAGCCCGCGGCACCACGTCGGCATCCCCACCCCGCCACTGCCCGTCGCCGATGCCACTCACCGGGAGCAGCCACCCGCCGAATCCCCGCCCCTCGGCACCATGACGGCATCCCTTCCCCGCATTGGAGGCCCCGTGTCCCACCCCAGCACCGCCCTGTCCGGCCGCACCGCCATCGTCACCGGGGCTGGAGCGGGGCTCGGCCGGGCCGAAGCGCTCGCGCTCGCCGCGCAGGGAGCGAACGTCGTCGTCAACGATGTGAGCGCGGCCGGGGACGAGGTCGTCGCCGAGATCGAGGCGCGTGGCGGGCGGGCGTTGGCCGTCCGGGGCGACATTGGCGGCTGGCAGTACGCCGAGGACCTCGTCACCGCGGCGACCGAGCACTTCGGGTCGCTCGACATCGTCGTCAACAACGCAGGCATCACTCGCGACGCGATGCTCTTCAACCTCAGTGAAAAGGACTGGGACGACGTCATCCGCGTCCACCTCAAGGGGCACGCGGCTCTCTCGCGCGCGGCGGCGCGTCATTGGCGGCAGGTCAGCAAGACCACCGGCGAGCCCACCTACGGACGGCTGATCAACACGGCGTCGGAGGCCTTCCTCCTCGGCGGCGCGGGGCAGCCGAACTACGCGGCGGCCAAGGCTGGGATCGCGGCGCTGACCTTGTCCTGTGCGCGCGGGTTGAGCCGCTACGGCGTCCGCGCGAATGCGATCTGCCCGCGCGCCCGGACGGAGATGACCGACGGGATCTTCTCCGCCGGGCGCAGTGCGGGCGGGTTGGACATCCTCGCGCCGGAGCGGGTCGCGGCGTTCGTCGCGTACCTCGCGGCCCCGGCGGCGGACGCGGTGAACGGGCAGGTGTTCGTCGTGTACGGGGACATGGTCGCGCTGCTCGCCCCGCCGACCGTCGAGCAGCGGTTCGTGTCCGGGCAGGGGGCGTTCGATCCGGCGGAACTGGAGCGGACGATCACGCCGTACTTCGCGGAGCGCGACCCGGGGAAAACGTTTGCGGCCAGCGACATCGCGGGGCTCGACGACACGGAGACGACCAGCCCCTCGTGAGTGGCATTGCCGGTTAGAACCGGCAATGCCACTCACGACGTCACCGCACGGCCGCGGTCATCTCCTCCAGCATCGGCCGGACGTCCCGGCGGCGGTAGCCGAGCAGTTCCGTCTCGCGGGCGTCCGGTTCGTACGCGATCGTCGCGCCGCGGCCGGGCACCAGGACCCGGTCGGGCAGGAACGGGTGCTCCTCGTCGCGTTCTTCCAGGGTCCGCCCCGAACCGGAGACGTCGAAGATCAGCTGGAAATAGTCCCGGAAGCTGAGGTTTTCGTCGCCCACCAGGTACGCCGCACCGGATTCCCCGCGCAGCAGCGCACCCTCGACCGCTTCGGCCAGGCTCCGCACGGACAGGTAGTTCGTCCCGCCGACCGGCGCGAAGTCCGGCACCTTCCCGGCCAGCTCGCCGTCGGCCCAGGCCAGCATTTTCGCGAACTGCCGCGTCGACCGGCCGGGCGCCATGCCGACGATCGACGGCGGGTTCAGCGTGCACACCGCGAACCCGTCCCCGGCCAGGGCGCGCGCTCCTTCGTCGGCGAGGCGGCGCGCGTCGACGTACGGGTTCGTTTCCGCGAGATCCGGCCGGACCTGGTGGTAGTAGCTGCCGATCTGGACGAAACGTCCGACGCCGGCCCGCTTCGCGCGCGCCGCGATCGCGGTGACGCCGTCGATTTGGTACGTCCGCCAGAACTCCTCGTCGCCCCAGCCGGTGACGTGCCGGATGTCTTGTCCGGCCGCGAAAACGACAGCGTCGAACGGGGCCAGCGCGGCCTCGTCGAAACCGTCGTGGGCGTAGTCGCCGAGCAGTACCGGCAGGCCCGCCACCAGCGAATCGGCGTCGGGTTCGTGGCGTCCGGCGACCGTGACGGCATGCCCGGCACCGCTCAAGTGCGCGGCGGTGTTCGAGCCGATCATGCCGGTGCCGCCGATGACCAAGACCTTCATGCGCATTCCTCTATCCGAAGTGGACCCGGCCGCCGTCGACCACCGGACCGCGTTCCGACGTGATCCGAAGCCCGCCGTCGGACCAGCCTTCGACCTGCAATTCCTCGCCGGGGAACACCGGCGCGGCGAACCGGCCTTCCAGTAACGTCAGGTCCGCCGGATGCGCGCCGACCTGCCGGGCGGCGACCAGTGCGCCCGCACCGAGGGTCGCCAAGCCGTGCAGGATCGGGCGCGGCTGGCCGATTCCGGCCGCTGCCGCGGGGTCGACGTGGATGTGGTGCCGGTCCCCGAGCAAGCGGTAGAGCAAAGCTTGGTTGTCCGCAGTGGACAATGGAGCAGTCCAATCCGGACTGTCCAAAGCGGGCGGGCGACCGGGTCCGCGTTCGCCGCCGAACCCGCCGATGCCGGGGCAGAACAACGACCATGTGGCGACGAAGTAGTCCGATTCGACGGCCACTTCATAGACCGCCGCGCTGCCTTTGTCCCACACCTCCGGAACCCGCGCCCGCAGGGAAATCTCGCCCGCAGGCGGCAATGGCTTCAAGACCTGGAGCCGTTGCGAACCGTGCACCGCGTTGCCGACCTCGAACGCGCCGGCCGAGCCGAGGACGTCCGGGGCCCATTGGGCCAGCGTCAGCGCGAACGGCGGCAGCACCCGCAACCGGTCCTCGAACACCAAGTCGAGTTCGTCCGGCCGGGCGCCGATGGCGAGCGCGTAGAGGATCGGGTCACGGTCGGTGTAGGCGATGGTGCGTTCGCCGAGGACCCGGCCCTTCCACTCTGCGGGGCTGTTCACTGCGCCCCGTAAACCGGTTCGGGCGCGGGCGCTTCCTTCAGCAGCTCGCGCACGGCCGGGCCGACCTCGTCCGCGGTCCAGCGGCGGTCCAACTCGCGGGACGGACCGTGGCTCCAGCCGTTCTCCACGCAGATCCGGCCGCCCTCGACCTCGATCACGCGCCCGGTCACGTCCGCGGCCTCCTCGCTGGCGAGCCACGCGACGATCGGCGACACGTTGCCCGGGTGCATCGCGTCGAAGCCGTCGTCCGGCGCGGCCATCTGCGCCGCGAACGGACCCTCGGTCATCCGGGTGCGCGCGGCCGGGGCCAGCGCATTCACCGTGATGCCGTACCGGCCGAGTTCCGCCGCCCCGACCAGCGTCAACGCGGCGATCCCGGCCTTGGCGGCGCTGTAGCTGCCCTGGCCGACGCTGCCCTGCAGACCCGCGCCGGAGGTGGTGTTGATGATCCGCGCCGCCCGCGTACGCCCGGCTTTCGCCTCCGCGCGCCAGTAACCCGCGGCGTGGTGCATCAACGCGAAATGCCCCTTGAGATGCACCGCGACGACCGCGTCCCACTCCTGCTCGCTGGTGGTCACGATCATCCGGTCGCGCACGAAGCCCGCGTTGTTCACCACGATGTCCAGCCCGCCGAACGCGTCGACCGCCTGTTGCACCAACGCCTCCGTCGCCGCGAAGTTCGCGACGTCAGCACCGTTGGCCACCGCTTCGCCGCCCAGCGCGCGGATCGCCTCGACCACTTCGCCGGCCGGACCGTCGGACGCGCCTTCGCCCGCGCCCGACGTGCCGAGGTCGTTGACCACGACGCTCGCACCCTGGCGGGCGAGCTCCAGCGCGTGCTCGCGCCCGAGCCCGCGGCCCGCCCCGGTCACGATCGCGACCCGGCCTTGCAACATCCCGCTCACATCATCTCCGTTTCGTCGGCCGGCAGGCGAGGCGGTTCCCCGTAAACCAAGCAAGTGTTAGGCTACCAAGCAATCGCTAGGTTAGGAACGCACGTGACGATTTCCACGCAGCTCCACAACAACGGCACCTTCGTGGTCACCATGGACTACCCGCCGGTGAACGCCCTGCCGGTCGCCGGATGGTTCCGCCTCGCCGAAACGGTCCGGGAGGCGGGCGAGGACCCGGCGGTGCACGTCGTCCTGCTCAGGGCCGAGGGACGCGGCTTCAACGCGGGCGTCGACATCAAGGAAATGCAGCGCACCACCGGTTTCGACGCCCTCGTCGGCGCGAACCGCGGCTGTTACCTGGCATTCAAGGCGATCTACGAATGCGCCGTCCCGGTGATCGCCGCGGTGAACGGCTTCTGCCTCGGCGGCGGCGTCGGACTGGTCGGCAACTGCGACACGATCATCGCCGCCGACGACGCGTACTTCGGCGTCCCCGAGGTCGACCGAGGCGCACTGGGCGCGGCGACGCACCTCGCCCGCCTGGTCCCCCAGCACCTGATGCGCACGCTGTACTTCACCAGCCGCACCATCGCGGCGAAAGACCTGGTCCAGCACGGCTCGGTATTGGAAACTGTGCCCGCCGCCGACCTGCACGACGCCGCGCTCGCGCTGGCCGGCGAGGTAGCCGCGAAGGACCCACGCGTCATCCGGGCCGCGAAAGCCGCGCTGAACGGCATCGACCCGATCGACGTCAACCGCAGCTACCGTTACGAACAGGGCTACACCTTCGAACTCAACCTCATCGGAGCCGCCGACGAACACCGCGACGCTTTCGTCGCCACCGGCCGCCCGATGAACGACTGACCTCTCGAGGAGACCCGTGCCTCTCCGCACCCCGCTCACCGAGCTCACCGGCGTGACCCACCCGATCGTGCAAACCGGCATGGGCTGGGTAGCCGGCCCGCGCCTGGTCTCCGCGACAGCCAACGCCGGCGCACTGGGCATCCTCGCCTCCGCGACGATGACCTACGACGAGCTCGACCACGCCATCAAGGAAGTCAAGCAACGCACGGACAAGCCCTTCGGTGTCAACCTCCGCGCCGACGCGGGCGACGCCGCCGAACGCGCCGAGTTGCTGATACAGCACGGCGTCAAGGTGGCATCTTTCGCCCTGGCGCCCAAAA
This sequence comes from Amycolatopsis sp. La24, assembly GCF_029087445.1. NCBI lineage: Bacteria > Bacillati > Actinomycetota > Actinomycetes > Pseudonocardiales > Pseudonocardiaceae > Amycolatopsis > Amycolatopsis sp. La24. Next base: position 1,213 of record NZ_JARACH010000060.1, on the reverse strand, counting down.
AAGACCTGATCGCCCGGCTGAAGGACCACGGCCTGGTCGTCATGCCCACCGTCGGCGCCGCCCGGCATGCCGAAAAGGTCGCCTCGTGGGGCGCCGACCTGGTGATGATGCAAGGCGGCGAAGGCGGCGGCCACACCGGTCCTACGGCCACCACCCTGCTGCTGCCATCCGTACTGGACGCAGTTGATATCCCAGTAGTCGCCGCCGGAGGCTTCTTCGACGGCCGCGGACTCGCCGCCGCTTTGTCCTATGGCGCAGCAGGAATCGGCATGGGCACGCGCTTCCTGCTCACCAGCGACAGCGCAGTGCCGGACGAGATCAAACGCACCTACCTGGGCTTCGGCCTGGACGGCACCGTCGTCACCACCAAGGCCGACGGCATGCCGCACCGCCTGTTGCGCACCCCGTTCATCGAAGGCCTCACGAAGGAAGGCTTCGTGCAACGCATGGCGCGAACTCTGCGCCGTACCATGGATTTCAAACGCCTGAGCGGACAATCCTGGCCCTCTCTGATCAACGACGGCCTGCGCATGAAACGCGGCAGCGACCGTTCGTGGACGCAGACGATGCTGGCCGCCAACACCCCCATGCTGCTCAAAGCCGGCCTGGTGGAAGGCGATACCAAGGCCGGGATGCTGGCGGCCGGGCAGGTGGTCGGAGTGATCGAGGATCTGCCGAGCTGCGCGGAACTGGTGACTCGAATCGTCGACACCGCACAGGAACGCCTAACCGCAACAGCCGCCCTGCTGAACTGAACAAGGTACGTGAGGGCCGCCCTCACGTACGCTGATTCCTTCAGGGTTCCCCTCACGACCAGCCGAAGTACGTGAGGGGCCCCTTCACGGACCTAGATTCCCTCAAGGAGCCCTTCACGCCCGCTCGCCCGGCCCGCCCGCCGGCGGGGATGCCGCCCCCAATGTGGCATTGGGTGCGTCCCACGCACCGAACGCCACATTGGGTGCATCTGACGCACCCAATGCCACATTGGGGCGCTACCCCCACCGCCCAAACCGGAACCAGCGCACCCTCGATCGAGGCACCCAACCCCACTCGCAGCCGATGCACCCGCTATCGAGGCACCCAGCCCTCTACCGCAGCCGATGCACCCAACGAGCGAGGCACCCAGCCCTCCCCCAACCCCGATACGAAGCTCCCCTGCGGTTCGGGGGTGCTTGTCAAGGCATCTTTCCCGCCTTGACAAGCACCCCCGAAC
>NZ_JARACH010000006.1:0-215773 GCF_029087445.1 Amycolatopsis sp. La24 | reverse complement strand
GCACCCCGATACGAAGCTCCCCTGCGGTTCGGGGGTGCTTGTCAAGGCATCTTTCCCGCCTTGACAAGCACCCCCGAACCGTCAGCACAATCAAGCTTCGGGGTGCCCCACGCAACCCCCACGGCAATGTCGCCGCCAGGCGACGAGCCGACCGCCCCTACCGCGACTCAGCAAACCACCCAACCCACCGCCGCTGCCAAGGCGTCTCCACCGCCCGCGGATGGTGCTCCCGCCGAACCCACTCCACCGCCTCCTCAGCCCCCACCCCGCCCAACGTCACCAAACAAGCCAGCACAGTCCCGGTCCGCCCAACCCCGCCAAGACAAGCCACCTCGACCGCCTCCCCGGCAACCGCCCGGGCATGCAACCCCAGGATCTCCCGCCGAGCCCCCTCCCGATCCCGCGGCAGCAAAAAGTCCGGCCACAACACCCACCGCCGCTCCCAGTTCAGCGAAGCGTCGTACTTGGCCCGCATCCGCCGAGACCCCAAATACAACCCGAACTCCGGATCCGTCCCCTCCGGCTTCGGCTTCCCCAGCCCACGTGCCCGCAACCGAACCCCGTCCGGAAGCACGAGAGTCCCCGTCAACCCAGCATCCATCACGCCATGATGCCCTTATCCACCGTTCGATGGACCCGGCGCAGACCCGACAGGACTAGGCTTTCCCAGGTGAGTGAAGATCCAGCCATGCCTGGCCCGGACCAGATGCGCGTGTCGGACGCTGATCGGGAGCAGGTCGCGCAGGTGCTGCACCAGGCCCTGTCCGAAGGCCGGATCACGATCGACGAGCTGGAAGAGCGGCTCTCCAGCGTCTACTCCGCGAAAACGTTCGCCGACCTGAAACCGGTGACCGCCGATCTGCCGGGCAGCGCCGCGATCGCGCCCGCCGCGTCGGCTTCGCTGCAGCCCGCCCCTTCGCGCGCGCTCGGGCTGCCGGACAACCGCGTCGGCGGGCATCCCGGTTCCGTCGTGTCGATCGGCGTGATGTCCGGGGCCGTGCGCAAGGGCAGCTGGGTCCTGCCGCAGCAGCACACGACCTTCGCGTTCTGGGGCGGTGCCGAAATCGACCTGCGCAGCGCCCGGTTCGCCGAGAAATCGTGCACGATCACCGCGGTCGCGATCATGGGCGGGATCGAGATCACCGTCCCGGACGACATCAACGTGAACGTCACCGGCATCGGTTTCATGGGCGCGTTCATGCTGGAGGACAAGTCCGGCGCGCCGCCTGCCCCGCCGACCGCCCCGACCGTGACGATCAACGGCCTCGGCTTCTGGGGCGGCGTCGTCGTGTACCGCAAGCCAGCCAAGGACTTGAACGCACCGCAGATCGAATCCTGAACCCGACTGCACACAGCACCGACAAAAACCGTCGCCCGCGCCGCGCGGCTGTGGACAACCGCGAGGCTGTGACCAGCTGTCCACAGATTCCGGTGAGCGCTCCGGCGCCTGCTGTCGCGCACCTACACTCAGCGGTATGACAGCTACCACCAGCCCGGCAGCGGCGCCGGAAACCCCGTCGCCGCTGACGGACGTCACTCGCGACGAAGCGAGCCTGCGGCGGTTCCTGCACGGGCTGCCCGGTGTCGACCAGGTCGGCGTCGAGCAGCGCGCGGCAGGGCTCGCGACCCGGAGCATCAAGAAGGAAGCCAAGCGATGGGCGATCGACACCGCGGTGTCGATGGTCGACCTGACCACGCTCGAAGGAGCGGACACGCGCGGCAAGGTCCGCGGCCTCGCCGCCAAGGCGATGCGGCCGGACCCCGAGCGGCAGGACTGCCCGCGCGTCGCGGCCGTGTGCGTGTACCCGGATCTGGTGGAGACGGCCGTCGAAGCGCTCGCGGGCAGCGGCGTGCGGGTGGCGAGTGTCGCCACCGGTTTCCCGGCGGGCCGCACGAGCCGCGAGGTGAAGCTGGCCGACACCCGGCTCGCGGTCGAGGCGGGCGCGGACGAGGTCGACATGGTGATCGACCGCGGCGCGTTCCTCGAGGGCCGCTATCTGGAGGTGTTCGACGAGATCCGCGCCGTGAAAGCGGCCTGCGGCTCGGCGCACCTCAAGGTGATCCTCGAAACGGGCGAGCTGGCGACGTACGACAACGTCCGCCGCGCGTCCTGGCTCGCGCTGCTGGCGGGCGGGGACTTCATCAAGACGTCCACCGGCAAGGTGTCGCCCGCCGCGACGCTGCCGGTCACGCACGTGATGCTGCAGGCGGTGCACGACTGGCACGAGCGCACCGGCGAACTGCGCGGCGTCAAGCCCGCGGGCGGGATCCGGACGACGAAGGACGCGATCAAGTACCTCGTCGCCGTGCACGAGGTCGCGGGCGAGCAGTGGCTCACGCCGGAACTGTTCCGGTTCGGCGCGTCGAGCCTGCTCAACGACCTGCTGCTGCAGCGGCGCACCCAGGTGGACGGCCACTACAGCGGCCCTGACTACGTGACGGTGGACTGACATGGGCATCTTCGAATACGCGCCCGCGCCGGAATCTCGCGCTCTGGCCAATCTGAAAGAGCAGTACAAGCCGTTCATCAACGGCGAATTCGTCGACGGTTCCGGCGAGCCGCTCAAGACGGTCAACCCGGCCACCGAGGAGATCCTCGCCGAGGTCGGCACCGCGTCGGAGTCCGATGTGGACACCGCGGTGAAGGCCGCGCGCAAGGCGTACACGTCGGTCTGGTCGAAAATGCCGGGCGCCGAGCGGGCGAAGTACCTGTTCCGCATCGCGCGGCTGATCCAGGAACGCTCGCGCGAGCTGGCGGTGCTGGAGACGCTGGACAACGGGAAGCCGATCAAGGAGTCGCGCGATTCCGACGTGCCCACCGCGGCCGCGCATTTCTTCTACCACGCGGGCTGGGCGGACAAGCTCGGCTACGCGGGCTACGGCCCGGACCCGAAGCCGCTCGGCGTCGCGGGCCAGGTGATCCCGTGGAACTTCCCGCTGCTGATGCTGGCGTGGAAGATCGCGCCCGCGCTGGCTACCGGCAACACCGTCGTGCTGAAGCCGGCCGAGACCACGCCGCTGACCGCGCTGGTGTTCGCCGAGATCTGCCAGCAGGCCGAACTGCCGCCGGGCGTGGTGAACATCCTGCCGGGAGCCGGTGACATCGGAGCGTCCATTGTGGAGCATCCGGACGTCGACAAGATCGCGTTCACCGGCTCCACCGAGGTCGGCAAGCTGATCCAGCGCACCGTCGCGGGCACCCGCAAGAAGCTGACCCTGGAACTCGGCGGCAAGGCGGCGAACGTCGTGTTCGACGACGCCCCGCTGGACCAGGCAGTGGAGGGGATCGTCAACGGGATCTTCTTCAACCAGGGCCACGTCTGCTGCGCGGGTTCGCGGCTGCTGGTGCAGGAATCGGTCGCCGAAGAGGTGCTGGAGAAGCTCCGGTACCGCGTCTCGACGCTGCGGCTGGGCGACCCGCTGGACAAGAACACCGACCTCGGCGCGATCAACTCGGCCGAGCAGCTGGCGAAGATCCGCGGCCTCGTCGAATCCGGCGACGCGGAAGGCGCGCAGCGCTGGACCAGCCCGTGCCCGGTGCCGGACCGCGGATTCTTCTTCGCGCCGACGGTGTTCTCCGAAGTCCACCAGTCGATGCGGATCGCCCGCGAGGAGATCTTCGGCCCGGTGCTGTCGGTTCTCACCTTCCGCACCCCGGAAGAGGCCGTGGCGAAGGCGAACAACACGCCGTACGGCTTGTCCGCGGGCATCTGGACCGAGAAGGGTTCGCGCATTCTGTGGATGGCGAACCAGCTCCGGGCAGGCGTTGTCTGGGCCAACACGTTCAACCGCTTCGACCCCGCCGCCCCGTTCGGCGGCTACCAGGAGTCCGGTTTCGGCCGCGAGGGCGGACGCACCGGTTTGGAGGCCTACCTCAATGTCTGACCGGATTTCCGTCGCCAAAACCTACAAGCTTTACCTCGGCGGCAAATTCCCGCGCTCGGAATCGGGCCGGGTCTACCCCGTCACTGACGCCAAGGGCGCCTTCCTGGCCAACGCGGCCCACGCGTCCCGCAAGGACCTGCGCGACGCGGTGTCCGCCGCCCGCAAGGCGTTCCCCGGTTGGTCGTCGGCAACTGCATACAACCGCGGCCAGGTGCTCTACCGCGTCGCCGAGGTGATGGAGGGCCGCCGCGCCCAGTTCGCCGCCGAGGTAGCCGCTTGTGAGGGCGTCGCCGCGAAAAAGGCCGAGTCCCTTGTGGACGCCGCCATCGATCGCTGGGTCTGGTACGCGGGCTGGACCGACAAGATCGCCTCGGTCCTGGGCGCCGCCAACCCGGTCGCCGGGCCGTACTTCTCCTTCACCACGCCCGAACCCACCGGGGTCGTGGGCGTCCTCGCGCCGCAAGAGTCGAGCTTGCTGGGCCTGGTGACCGTCCTGGCGCCTGTCCTGGCCACCGGCTCGACAGCAGTCCTGGTCTCCAGCGCGGACCGCCCCCTGCCCGCCATCACCTTGTCCGAGGTCCTGGCCACCTCCGACGTCCCCGGCGGCGTCGCGAACATCCTCACCGGCCACGCCGCGGAACTGGGCCCCTGGCTGGCCTCGCACGGAGACGTCAACGCCCTCGACCCGACCGGCGCGACCCCCGAAGACCGCGTCACCCTGGCCCAGGAAGCCGCCGGAACGGTGAAACGCGTCCTGTCCGTCCCCGACGCCGAACCAGACTGGACAGCCGAACCCGACCTGTCCCGCCTGCGTCGGTACCTGGAAGCGAAAACCGTCTGGCACCCCATGGGCGTCTGACGTTCGAGCTCACCGAGACCGCCGTTCCGGTTACCCCGGAACGGCGGTTTTGTTTGCGGCTATTCGAAAAACTGCGCAGCGGGCAGGCTTGCACTGGGGTTGGGCGCGCCCAGCCCGCGGCTGCGCGTAGCTCTCGAACTCGCCGAACGTCGGCCAGCGCTTGTCCGCGATCGACCGCACCGGGCGTGGACGCGTGCCCGTCAGCCCGGACGAGGTCGGCGGGCCGCAGATCAACGTCTACTCCGGCACCCGCTCCCACCTCGTCGACACGCTCGCCCAACTTGCCTGAACGAGCATCACCGGACCCCAACATTTCGCGCCACAACCCTATCCTTTCGCGAAATTCTCTGCCAACATGTGCCATTGGGGAAATTTCGACAACCCCGTGTCCGGTACAGGCGCCGCCAGCACGTCAGGAGGACTCCGCATGACCCCGCATCCCGCCCAGTCCGAAGAAGCACTTGCCCTCGAGTTCCTCGGCACCACCAGCGCGGGCGGCAACTGCCCCAACGCTTATCGCACCAACCGCGGCACGTACGTCGTCCAGGGATACCGGGTCACCGACGAGCAGGCGTTGCGGCAACTGCACGAACGCGGCATGCCCGACACCGAGACGGCCGTCGAAATCCCCGCCGGCCTGCTCAAGTTCTTCCCGCAGGAAGCCTGAGCACGACGACCGGCGCAGACGAGGCAAGGGCAGCCCGGCGATTCAGACGCACTAGTCGCCCAAGATTTCTCGAAACTCGACCCCAGGTGTGGGAAGATGCCATCGGGTTCGAGGAATTCCGCATGCGATAGCGAGGGCGAGTGCCTACCAGTTTCGAGAAACGCCGGGCAGAGCTTGGCGATCGCCTGCGCCGGCTCCGGGTCGACGCGGGCTACGAGACCGGAAAGGACTTCGCCAGGGCCATCGGCTGGAACGCGCCCAAGGTCAGCAAGATCGAAAACGGCAGGCAGACCGTCGGCGACGACGACCTCGACGCCTGGATCGCCGCCGTCGGCGGACCGCCGGAGCTGGCCGCGGAACTGCGCGAGCAATTGGTCGAGGTCCGCGACGCGCACGCCAGCTGGAAAGACAAAGTCCGCGACGGACACCGCGCCCGGCAAGAGGAATCCATTGCCAGAGAGGCCAGAGCGCTACGAATTCGGGCGGTAGATCTCCGAATTGTCTCCGGATTACTGCAAACCCCGGAGTACGCGCGGCATACGCTGCTCGCCCACTCCCGGATCCACGGCGGCGGACAGGACATCACCGAAGCCGTCCGGGCGCGGATGCAGCGCCAGCAGATCCTCTACGAACCTGGCCGGACCATCGAACTGCTCACCTCCGAGGCGGCGCTGCGCTATCCGAACGCGCCGCGCGAGGTGATGATCGGGCAGGTGCACAAGCTGCTCGCGCTGCTCGGCACCCCCAACATCCGCTTCGGCATCATCCCCGCGGACGTCGTCGTGCCCTACCCGGTCACCTCGGACTTCTGGGTCGTCGACGACGTCGCGATGGTCGAAACCCCCGAGGGCGAGCACATCGCGAGCGACGTCGACCCGTACCACGAGGTCGCGGATCTACTGTGGACAGTCGCGGCCGAGGGCGACGCCGCCAGGGCGGTGCTGCTGCGGGTGCTCGATTCGCTCACCCGTGCAGCCCCGCCCGACTGACCAGGAATCCTTACACCGCAGGCGCTTCGCCGGCCGTGACCGCGCCGACGTCGATGGTGTGGCTGTCGGCGCCGGCGTCGACCGCGCCGAAGGTCCAGTCCACCGTCACGTTCGGGTCGATCGGGTCGCCGTGCGGGTTGGAGGCGGCCGGGGCGGTCATGGTCAGCGCGTTCGGCGTCTGCTGCTCGTCGTCGGAGCCGATCGCGGTCCAGTGCAGCGGCACGTACGCCGACGAACCGTTCGCGATCAGCACCGGCGGCGCATCGGCCGGCGCCTCGTTGTTGACCAGGACGTTGTGCGCGCCGACCAGGTCGACGTCAGCCCGGCCGGAAAGGACGCACCGCTCGCCCTGGTTCGCGGTGAACTGCATCGCGGCGTTGCGCTGGCCCGCGCCGGCCCCGCCGTAGACGAGCTTGGTGCTGAACTGGTTCGCGGTGCACGGAAGCGCCGACGACTCCGTGGTCGTGGCACTGGCCGTACCGGCGAAGACCGCGGCCGCGCCTCCGGCGACGGCGACTGCGACGGCAATTCGGCGGATGTTCTTCATTGTTCGTCCCCTCTCGCGTTTTCCGGCGGCTCCGCACCGGCTTTCACGAGATAAGACGTCCCCGCCCGCGACTCGATGGCCCGTTGTGAGATCACCCCCGCCGGAGCAACCCCGATCGTCCCGTCGCGTCTGAAGAAGCGGTCAGAGCAAGTCTTCCTTGTCGATCGGCCGCCCCGGCAGCGTGGTGGCCGGACCGGCGCGCAGGCCGTCGATCATGATCGCGATGTTGCGGGCCGTCGCCATCTCCGGCGATTTCAACCGGTGCGCGGGCAGCTGCCGGATCAGCCGGGCGAACAGCACCGCGACGTCTCCCGCACCCACGTCCTTGCGCAGCGTCCCCTCGGCCTGCGCCCGGTCGACCAGCCCTTCGACCTCGAGCAGCACCGCTTCGCGCAGGTGCGCGACCTCGGGGTCGTCCTTGAGAATTTCGTGCGCCCGCTGCGACAACATGGCCAATTGCATCGACAACTGCAGTTCCGCGCCGTGATACAGCAACTGCACCAACGCTTCCCACGCCGTCGGCGCTTCCACCGACAGCCGCCTGGCGCTGTCCAGCACGCCCGCGAAATTGTCCACCGCCACCGCGCGGATGAGCGCGTCGCGATCCGGGAAGCGCCGGTAGAGGGTGCCGACGCCGACGCCGGCCGCGCGCGCGATCTCCTCCATCGGGACCTCGGGACCGTGGCTGGCGAAGATGACGCGAGCCGCGGCGATGATCTGGTCGCGGTTGCGTTGCGCATCCGCCCGCAGCGGCGTCTCGGGGTCTGCACTCATACCCGGCCTTCCCTTTTCCCGGTTGGCGCGCATTCTCGCACGCCGGACCAGCTGCGCAAACGTGCCGGCAACCCGGGGGCGGACAGCAATTGTCACCCCGTTGCTAGTGGACGGCGATCCTCCACTTCGGTACCTTGGGCAGTGAACCGGAATGTAATCCTCCACATTCATTCCGTAACGGGGCAAACCCACCACAGGGGGTTCAGATGACCGAAGTCGCCCAGCCCAGCCGCACCCAGCCGGAGCAGGCCGCGTTCCCGATGAAGCGCACCTGCCCGTTCGCGCCGCCGCCGGAGTACGACCGGTTCCGCGACGCTCGCGCGCACTACGTCGAGCTCGAGCACACCGGCCAGCGAGCCTGGGTGCTCAACCGGCACGAGGACCTGCGGGCGATGCTGAACGACCCGCGGTTCAGCTCGGACCGCTTCAACCCGGGCTTCCCGGTCCTGTTCAAGGACGGCCAGCAGCGCCGTCCGAGGCTGCGCCCGTCGCTGATCGCGATGGACGCCCCGGAACACGGCCCGGCCCGGCGCAGCGTCGTCGGCGAGTTCACCGTCAAGAGGATGAAGGCGCTGCAGCCGCGCATCCAGGAGATCGTCGACCAGCACATCGACGCGATGCTGGCCGGCGACAAGCCCGCCGACCTGGTGTCCGCGCTGTCGCTTCCGGTGCCGTCGCTGGTGATCTGCGAGCAGCTCGGCGTTCCGTACGCCGACCACGACTTCTTCCAGACGCACAGTTCACGGCTCCTCAACCGCGAAACAGGCTTCGAGGAACGCAGCAAGTCCGTCGAAGCGATGCAGAATTACCTGTCCGAGCTGGTTTCCAAGAAGGAAACCGCACCGGCGGACGATCTGCTCAGCCGTCAGATCGCGAAGAAGCGCGAGGAAGGCAACTACGACCACGACGACCTCGTGTCGCTCGCCTTCCTGCTGCTCATCGCCGGGCACGAGACCACCGCGAACATGATTTCGCTCGGCACCGTCGCGTTGCTGGAGAACCCGGACGCGCTCGCCGCGATCAAGGAGGATCCGGGCAAAACTCTCGACGCCGTCGAGGAGTTGCTGCGCTACTTCACCATCGCGGAGTTCGCCACCACCCGCGTCGCCCTCGAAGACGTGGACATCGCGGGCGTCACCATCAAGGCCGGAGAAGGCGTCCTCGGCCTCAGCTACGCGGCCAACTTCGACCCCGAAGTGTTCCCCGAGCCCGAGCGGCTCGACATCACCCGCGGCGGCAGGCACCACGTCGCGTTCGGCTTCGGCGCGCACCAGTGCCTCGGCCAGAACCTCGCGCGGATGGAACTGCAGATCGTCTTCGACACGTTGTTCCGCCGTATTCCGACGCTGCGGCTCGCCGCGCCGGTCGACCAGTTGCCGTTCAAACACGACTCCGGCGTCTTCGGGCTCTACTGCCTCCCGGTGACCTGGTGAGGGGGAAACGATGACTGCCACTGAAGAACTCCGCATGCCGGTCGCCCGGACCTGCCCGTTCACCCAGCCGGAGCAGTACGTCCGGATGCGCGAGCAGAGTGCGCTCACCCGCGTGCAGATCCCCGGCGGCAAGGAGGCTTGGGTCGCCTCGCGGCACGAGGAAGCACGGCAGATCCTCGGCGACCGCCGGTTCTCCTCCGACCGGTTCCTGCCCAATTTCCCGTTCCTGGCCGAGGGCGGGGCCGCGATCCTCACCAACGCCAAGCAGAAAGCCATGATCGGGATGGACGCGCCCGAGCACGGCGAGGCCCGCCGGGAGGTGCTCGGCGAGTTCACCGTGAAGCGGGTCGAGGCGATGCGGCCGCGGATCCAGGAGATCGTCGACGGCCTGATCGACGAACTGCTCGCCGGGCCGAAACCGGCGGACCTGGTGGAAAAGCTGTCGCTGCCGGTGCCGTCGCTGGTGATCTGCGAGCTGCTCGGCGTCCCGTACGCCGATCACGACTACTTCCAAGAGCGCACCATGGCGCTCATCCGGCGCAGCACCAGCGTCGAGGACCGCAAGAAGGCGTCCGAGGAACTGCGCGCGTACCTCAGCGGCCTGGTCGCGGCGAAGGAGAAGGACCCGACCGACGACCTGCTCGGCAGGCAGATCGTCAAACGCCGCGAGGAAGGCAATTACGACCACGACGCGATGATCGGGCTGGCGTTCCTGTTGCTGGTCGCCGGGCACGAGACCACCGCGAACATGATCTCGCTCGGCACCATCGGGCTGCTGGAGAACCCCGGGCAGCGCGCGACGATCGAGGCCGATCCGGGCAAGACGCTGCTCGCGGTCGAGGAACTGTTGCGCTACTTCACGATCGTCGAAGGCGCGACCGCGCGGGTCGCGACCGAGGACGTGGAGATCGGCGGCGTCACGATCAAGGCGGGCGAGGGCGTGCTCGTGCTGGGCTACGCCGCGAACTGGGACCCGGACGTGTTCGAGAGCCCGGAAAAGCTCGACCTCGAACGCGGCGCGCGCCACCACGTCGCGTTCGGGTTCGGACCGCACCAGTGCCTCGGCCAGAACCTGGCGCGGATGGAACTGCAGATCGTGTTCGACACGCTGTTCCGCCGCGTTCCGACGCTCACGTGCACGGTCCCGGCCGACGAGTTGCCGGTGAAGAAGGACGCCACGATCTTCGGCCTGTACCAGTTGCCGGTGACCTGGTAGAGATCAGAGTGCTCCCACCACAAGCCAGGAAGAGGCCATCATGAAGATCATCGCGGACACCGGCAAGTGCGTCGGCGCCGGCCAGTGCGTGCTCACCGAGCCCGCGCTGTTCGACCAGAGCGAGGACGACGGCACGGTCATCGTCCTCAACGACACCCCGGACGGCGAACTGGTCGAGAAGGCGCGCGAGGCCGTGAACATCTGCCCGAGCCAAGCGCTTTCGCTGGAGGAGTGACCTGACCGGTCCCCGGTTTCGCGCCGGGGACCGGCCTTTCACGCGGCAAGACGGACGGCGGTCACCGCGGCGGTCGAGTAATTCGTCGTCAGGTGGCCGCCGCGCGCGTCGATCGCCGCGCCGACCTCAGCCAGGATCCGGTCGCGCTGCTCCGGCGTCGCCACGGTGACGCCGCCCTGCGTGGCGAGCAGGTCCAGCCATTCGTCGCGGCGGTAGTCCTGCGTCCAGGCGTAATGCCAGTTCTCCGCCTCGCCGAACGCACCGGTCGCGGCCAGTCCGTCCGCGGCTTTGTCGAGCATCGGCTGGTAGGCGTCGGCGCTGGGCTTTTTCAGGTAGTTGCCGCTGAACGGCGAATCCGGCATCGCCCGGCGCAACGCGTCCGCCAGTGCCAGGGAAATTTCTTCCGGCGGCATGAACACGTGCCAGAACGCGACGAACCGGCCGCCAGGGCGGAGCACTTGCGCGGCCTTCGCGGCTCCCGCGGCCGGGTCGACCCAGTGCCACGCCTGCCCGGACACGAGGGCGTCGAACGTCCGCCCCGCCGGGTCCCAATCCTCGAATTTCGCGACCTCGACCGGGAAAGCGCGCCGGGCGAACTCCGCCATCCGCGCGTCCGGCTCGACACCGAGCACGACGGCGCCGCGGGCGTGGAATTGCCGCCCCTCGATGCCGGTGCCGCACCCGACGTTGAGCAGGTCCTTCCCCGGGCTGGCCGCGAGGACGGCGGTCACCAGTTCGTCCGGGTAACGCGGGCGGGCCCGGTCGTAGCGCTCGGGATCGACGCCGAACGACTCCGCCATGGTCCGGTGCTGGTGCGGTTCGGGACGCGGTAAAGTGGGCATGTGCCCACCATAGTGGGCAAGCGCCCACTATGGCTAGGAAGGACCGCCAAGGTGCCCACCGGGATCCATCTCCGCGACGTTCGCGCTCAGCTTTTCGACGCCGCGGAACGGGTTTTGCTGCGCGAAGGACCGAGCGGACTCACCAGTCGCGCCGTCACCACCGAGGCGGATTGCGCGAAGGGCGTGCTGCACCGGCATTTCGAGGATTTCGACGCGTTCCTCGCCGCACTGGTGCTCGACCGGATCCATCGCCTCGAAGCCCGCGCGGAGGACCTGCACGCCGGGACCGGCGACGTGGTCGAAACGGTGGCCGAGGTGCTCACCGAGGTCTTCTCGTCGGTCGCGGTGTCGATCGTCGCGCTGATCACCTTCCGCGACGAACTGCGGCACCGACTCCGGGCAGCGCGGCCAGGTCCGGGGATTCCGCTGGCGACGGACGCGGCGCACGTCCTGGCGAATTACCTTGCCGCGGAACAAGAACTCGGCCGGATCTCCCCAGATGCCGATGTGAAGACACTGGCCCCGACGCTCATCGGAGCCGGTCACCTGCTCTTCGCGGATCGCACCGGAGAACCGCCCAGCGAGGAAGCCGTTCGCCAGATGGCGAGCACGGTCCTCGCCGGCGCCCTCCGCTGACTCACCCGATGCCCGTCGCGACCGCGGCCACCGACAGCGCCAACGCACCGAGCGCCCCGACCACTCCGTACCGCGTCAGCGTGCGCCGGTCATCGCGGTCCAAGACATACCGCGCGGCCGCCACCGCGAACGCGATACCGCCCACGATGAACCACGGTCCCCAGAGATAGAGATACCAACCGACCAAGTTGGAAAGCTCTGGATCGACCGCCACGGCTCCGGTCTTCACCAGCACGCCCTGCACGACGAACAGCCCGCCGTGCCAAGTCAGCAGGATCGAGGCACCACCGCCGCAGAACACCATCGTCCGGCTGAGCCACCGGCCGCGCGGCCGCGTCAGACTGACGCCGACCATCGCGCCGAAAACCTTCAGCAGCCCGGTGATCACCAGGACGGCCACAAACCACGGCACCCGATCCTGCGCGAGCTTCACCAGCGACGGCGACACCGTCGACTGCGCGCCGAACGTACTGCCGGTCGCCCAGACGAAGCTGGGGATCGCGAACAAGAGGCCCCACACCGCGGCGGCGTAACCCGGCCATTTGCGCAACTCGGCTTGCTTCAGCGTCATGCGTCAAGCGTCGCCCGGGGCACGGCGGAGGGGATCCGGCGCGAGGGGGAAGCTCCTCCCCCGTGAGAGGTAGACGGTCGTGAGTGTTCATGCCGGTGCTAACCGACATGAACACTCACGAGCCGTTCAGCCCAGCCGCAGCGTCGTCTTCGGATCGAACGCGTGCGTCTCGCCCTCGCCGCGCAGCGCTACCCGGACGTTGTCGCCGATCCGCGGCGGCGTCCGGCCGTCGACCCGGACCACGAACCGGTCGTCGCCGACCTTGCCGTGCAGGTACGCGTCCGCGCCCAGTTCCTCGACGAGCTCAACCACCAGCTCGAAACCGTCGTCAGCCTCGCCGACCAGGCGCAGCGACTCCGGCCGGATGCCGAAGACGATCTCCGACAGCCCGGCCGCGGCGGTCCGCACCTCGGTGGGCAGCGGCACCACGAGGTCGCCCAGCTGCACGCCGCCGTCGGTCAACGGCAGCGTCGCCAGGTTCATCGCCGGCGACCCGATGAACCCGGCCACGAACGAGTTCTCCGGCTTCTCGTACAGCGACCGCGGCGACGCGCATTGCTGCAGCACGCCGTCCTTCAGCACGGCCACCCGGTCGCCCATCGTCATGGCCTCGACCTGGTCGTGGGTCACGTAGATGGTGGTCGTGCCGAGCCGTTGCTGGAGTTTCGCGATGTTGGCGCGGGTTTCCACGCGCAATTTCGCGTCCAGATTGGACAGTGGCTCGTCCATCAGGAACACGCTCGGCTCGCGCACGATCGCCCGGCCCATCGCGACCCGCTGCCGCTGCCCGCCGGACAACGCCTTCGGCTTGCGGTCGAGGAACCGCGACAGGTCCAGCATCTTGGCGGCCTCGTCGACCCGCTTCTTGATGTCAGCCGCCGAGAAACCGCGCAATTTCAACGCGAAACCCATGTTGTCGGCGACCGTCATGTGCGGATAGAGCGCGTAGGACTGAAACACCATCGCGATGTCCCGGTCCTTCGGCGGCAGGTCGGTGACGTCACGGTCGCCGATCCGGATCGCACCCTCGTTGACGTCCTCCAGCCCGGCGAGCATCCGCAGCGCGGTGGACTTGCCCGAACCGGACGGGCCGACGAGCACGAGAAATTCGCCGTCCGGGACCTCGAGGCTCAGCTGGTCGACCGCGCGGACGCCCGGGTTCCCGGGGTAGATACGCGACGCCTGGTCGTAGATCACTTCAGCGGACATCTGCGTTCTCCCTTACTTCACAGCGCCCATGGACAGCCCGCGCACCAGGTGGTTCTGCGCGATCCAGCCCACGATCATCACCGGCAGCGAGGCCAGCAGCGCGGCGGCGGACAGCTGGGCCCAGTACAGGCCCTCGCTCGTGATGAAGCCGACCAGGAACACCGGCACGGTGCCGGCGCGGGCGGCGGTGAGGTTGACCGCGTAGAAGAACTCCGTCCAGGAGAAGATCACGCAGATCAGCGCGGTCGCGGCGATTCCCGGCGCGACCACCGGCATGATGATCTTGCGGAGCAGCGTCGGCAGATTCGCGCCGTCGATCCGCGCCGCCTCGATCATTTCGCCGGGCACTTCCAGGAAGAACGACCGCATCATCCAGATCGCGAGCGGCAGGTTCATCGCGGTGTACAGGATGATCAGCGCCCACACCGTGTCCAGCAGGTTGGTGTTCTGCGAGATCACGTACAGCGGGATGATCGCGGCCACGATCGGCAGCATCTTGGTCGACAGGAAGAAGCCCAGCGCGTTCTTCGTTCCCTTGACCGGGGCCAGCGACAGCGCGTACGCCGCCGGGATACCCAGCAGCAGCACGAGCAGCGTCGAAATCACCGTGACGAACGCCGAATTTCCCAGGTACGGCAGGAAACCGCTGTTGAGGACGTTCGAGATCTGGTCGAACGTCGGGGTGAAGAACAGCTTCGGCGGATCGGTGTAGGCGTCGTTCTCCTGCTTGAACGCGGTGAGGATCATCCACAGCAGCGGGAAAACGAACAGGATCGCGATGATCCAGGTCGCGACGGTCAGCGTGCCGGGGCCGTAGCGGCGTTTGGTCCGGCGGCGCGGCGGCGGCGCGGTGTCGGTGGCGGCGGGCGAGGCGGTGGCGGTTGCGGTGCTCACTTGACTCCTCCGTCCACGGAGAACGCGCGGAACATCAGCCGCAGCGCGAACGTCGCGACGATCATCGTCAGGATGACCACCACCACGCCCATCGCGGACGACTGTCCGATGTCGAAGCCCTCGAACGCGCGCTGGTAGATGTAGAACGGCAGGTTCGTGCTGGCCGTGCCCGGACCGCCTTGCGTCATCAGGAAAATCGCGTCGAAGCTGTTCACGATGTAGATCGCGCCGAGCAGCGTGGCCAGCTGCAGGAACCGCGAAAGGTGCGGCAGCGTGATCGACACGAAGGTGCGCCAGCGGCTCGCGCCGTCCACCGACGCCGCCTCCAGCACCTCCTTAGACTGGCTCTGCAGCCCGGCGAGGATCAGCAGCGTCATGAACGGCGTCCACTGCCAGATGATCTGTGCCATCACCGCGGCCAGCGGGAACTGCGAAAGCCAGTCGGTGTCCGTGCCGAACACGAAGTGCAGCAGCCCGTACGTCGGGTCGAACACCGTCGTCTTCCACAGCAGCGCGCCTGCCGCCGGGAGGATCAGGAACGGCGTGATCAGCAGCGTGCGGACGAAGCCGCGGCCGGCGAACTTCCGGTCGAGCAGCACCGCGAGCCCGAGTCCGAGCAGCAGCGACAGGAACACGCAGACCACGGTGAGCACCACGGTGTTCAGCAGCGCGCCGAGGAACGTCGTGTCGGTGAAGACGTCGATGTAGTTGCGGAAACCGACGAAATGCCGAGAGCCCGGACGCACCAGGTTCCACGACTGGAACGAGTAGAACAGGGTGAGCAGGAACGGGATCTGCGTCACCGCGATCACGAAGATCAGCGCGGGCAGCAGCGGCAGCCGCCGTTTCCCTGCCGAACCGGTCACCTTCTTGGCAGCGGGCTTCGCGGTCGCCGGCGCGGTTCCGGCGGGGACGGAGAGGGTGCTCATTTCTGCACCTCCTGATACGACTTTCCGACGGTTTCCGCGTATTTCTGCGATTGCGCGAGCGCGTCGGCGACGGAGGTCTGACCGGCGATCGCGGCGGACAGCTGCTGGCTCACCCGGGTGCCGAGGTCCTGGAACTCCGGGATCCCGACGAACTGGATGCCCGGGTACGGCACCGGGTTCACCATCGTCTGCTGCTGGTTGGCCGCCGCGATGCCGTCCAGCGTCGGCTGGGCGTAGGCCTTCGCGGCTTCCTTGTACTGCGGGATCTCATAGGTCGACTTGCGCGTGCCCGGCGGAACCCGGTTCCAGCCGTAGGTCTCGCCGACCTTCTTCGCGTACTCCTTGTTCGTCATCCACGCCATGAACTTCCAGGCGTCGTCCTTGTTCTTGCCGACCTTCGGAATGCCCAGCGCCCAGGTGTAGAGCCAGCCGCTCGCCTGCGTCTTGTCCACCGGCGCGGCGACGTAGCCGTTCTTGCCGCCGACGTGGCTGGTCTTCGGGTCTTCCGTGGTGCCGGTCATCGAGGTGGCGTCGTACCACATCGCGGCGTTGCCCTGGGCGTACTTGGTGCCGCATTCGGTGAACCCGGCGCTGGAGGCGCCGACCTCTCCGTGGTCGCGCAGCAGGTTCACGTAGAAGTTCGCTGCCTTGGTGAACTCCGGGCTGGTCAGCTTCGCGTTCCAGTTCTTGTCGAACCATTGCGCGCCGAAGGTGTTCGCGACCGTGGTGAACGGCGCGAGGCTTTCGCCCCAGCCCGGCTTGCCGCGCAGGCAGATCCCGGCGACGCCGGCCTGCTTGTCATCGAGTTTCGCGGCGAAATCGGCGATCTGCTGCCACGTCGGATGCGCGGGCATGTTCAGCCCGGCCTTCTGGAACAGGTCCTTGCGATAGACCACAAAGGACGATTCGCCGTAGAACGGGACCGCGTACATCTGGTTCTGGTACGACAGCGACTGCCGGATGCTCGGGATGAAGTCGGCCTCGTCGTATCCCGGCGTCGCCTTCATGTGCGGTTCGAGGTTCTCCAGCCAGCCGTTGGCCGCCCACTGCGGAGCCTCGTAATTGCTGATCATCACCACGTCGAACTCGCCGCCCTGGGTGGCGGTGGACGCGGTGATCTTCGCCCTGGCCTCGTTTTCCGGAAGGGAAACGAACTTGAGCTTGATCCCGGGGTTGGCCTGCTCGAACTCGCCCTTGAGCGAGATGGCGTCCTTCATCTGCGGATTGGACACGATCGCGACGACCAGTGTCCGCCCGCCGGTGCCGAGCGCCCCGGCTCCGGCGCATCCCGTCACTAACAACGCTGTCGCGGCAAGGAGGCACAGGAGTTTACGCACCGCCACCACCTCCGGGCAGCACCTGGATCTTGAGGCCGGACCCGCTGCGCATCTTCGCCAGCGCCTCGGGGTACTGCTCGAGCGGAAGGGTGTCGGTGATCAGCGCTTCGGTGTCGATGTAACCGTTCGCGACGAGGTCGAGCGCGTTGCCGTAGCTGTTCAGCACCGCCATCGAACCGACGATGGTGATTTCGTCGTTGTAGATGCGGAACGGCGAAAGCGCGACGCGTGCTTCGGCCGGGGCAACCCCGAACACGAGCAACCGGCCACCGCGGTGCAGCGCGTTGAACGCTGCCTCGATGGCGGGTGCCGCGCCCGTGCAGTCCACTGCGGCGTCGAAGCGCTCATCGTCCAATTCGGACACATCGGCGGCCACCGCGGTCGCGCCGAGGTCGGTCGCGCGAGGCAACCGGGCGGCGTTGCGGTCGACCATCGTCACGTGCGCACCCGCGCGGATCAGGAGCTGCTGCATGATCAGCCCCATCGTGCCCGCGCCGACCACGAGGAAGCGTTCGCCCGCCTCCACGCCGATCCGGCGCACGCCGTGCACCGCGCAGGAAACGGGTTCGACCAGCGCGCCCTGTTCCCAGGTCATCGAGTCGGGCATCCGGTAGCAGGTGTCGGCAGGCACCGCGACGTACTCGGCGAACGCGCCGTTGACGGTGTCGCCGGTCGCGTTCCAGTTCGCGCAGAGGTTGCCGTGCCCGGACCGGCACGGGGTGCAGTATCCGCAGTAGATCGACGGGTCGACCGCGACGCGGTCGCCGACCTTCCACTCGGCGGGCACGTCCGCGCCGAGTTCGACGATCTCCCCGGAGAACTCGTGCCCGGGGACGATGGGATACGGGGTCGGCGGGAAATGCCCGTCGGCGATGTGCAGGTCCGTGCCGCAGATCCCGCAGGCACCCACCTTCACGACGACCTGGCGCTCCCCGGGCTTCGGATCGGGAACCTCGCCGACCCGGATCTCCCCGGGCCGGTCCACGATCGCGGCGCGCATGCGTCATCACCTTCCAAGATGCTCATTTGAGCGATTTTGACTTATGCCGTAGGTAACATGCGTAGGCATTACAGGCCCCTGCCTGCGGATCCGTCAACCAGCAAAGCTCATTTTTGCGCTATCCTGCTCATGTGAGCAGGAAAAAGGGGCCACTACCGCTAACCGAGACGCTGCTGCTGGCGACCATGGCCAGGCGGTTCTACGTGCAGGGCGCCTCGAAACTGGAGATCGCCGACGAGTTCGGCATGAGCCGGTTCAAGGTCGCGCGGATGCTGGACACGGCACTCGAGTCCGGACTGGTGCGGATCGAGTTCGACCTGCCCGCGCCGGTCGACGTCGAACTGTCCGACGACATCCGCCGGGCGTACCGGCTGAACCGCGTGCTCGTGCTCGAACGAGCATCCGAAAAGGAGCCGAGGGAGGTCGTCCGCAAGCAGGTCGGCGCGCTGGCCGCCCGGCTGCTTGAGGAGATCGCGACCCCGGACGACGTCATCGGGCTGTCCTGGGCGCGGTCGGTCAACGCGATGACCGAGGCGATCCGGACCCTGCCGCGCTGTCCGATCGTGCAGTTGTGCGGGGTGCAGGCCGGGATGGACATGCGCGGCCGTTCGGTGGAGACGGTCAGCCGCGTGACGTCGGTGTCCGGCGGCGATTCGTACCCGATCTTCGGCCCGCTCGTCCTGCCCGACCGGCGGACCACCGAGATCCTGCGGCACCAGCCGGGCATCGCGGAAACGTTCGCCCAGTTCGGGAAACTCACCAAGGCGGTCGTGAGCATCGGTTCCTGGGAGGCCGGGGAGTCCACCGTGTACGACGCGCTGGACGAGGCCGAACGCGCCGCTATTGCTGCTCGGGGCGCGACCGCCGAGGTCGCCGCGCGGCTGTTCGACGCGGACGGCAACTCGCTCGGCACCGGGCTGGCGCACCACGTGCTGGCGATCAGCCACGAGGAGCTGATGGCGGTCCCCGAGGTGATCGCGATCGGTTACAGCCGCCCGAAAGCCGAAGCGGTGGACGCGGTACTGCGCTCCGGACTGGTGTCGACGCTGGTCACCGACGCCGCGGCGGCCGTCCCGTTGCTGGAGCTGGCGCGGGCCAGGCCGCTGCCTGAGCCCTCGTGAGTGCTGGCGCCGGTTCTAACCGGCGCCGCCACTCACGAGCCCCTGTGCCTCCACCACCCGGTCCCCGTACTCGGCCGCCCAGCGCCCGAACCCCTCGATCGGCCCCAGAAAGCTCACTCCCAGCTCCGTCAGCCGATACGCCCCGTCCGCGCGCTCGACGAGCCCGTCGCGTTCCAGCTTGCGCACCGCCTCGGTCAGCACCTTCGCGCTGATCCCGCCGATGCGCGTGCGCAGTTCGCCGTGCCGCAGCGGACCGTTTTTCAACGCCCACAGCACGACCGGATGCCAGGTGTTCGCCACCAGGTCGAACGCGAGCCGGGTGCGGCAGTCGGCGATGAAGTCCATGGTTACCTTTCGGTTCCTGCCGGGGTTCCTAACGTCGCTTGCGTACAACCACGCGACGACAGGAGACCTTCCCATGCGCATCGCCCTCTTCGGCACCGGCGGAATGGCGTCCGCCCTCGGCGGCCAGTGGACCCGGCACGACCTGACCGTCTCCGGCCGCTCCCCCGCGCACGCCGCCGCCTTGGCCGCTGAACTCGGCGCCGAGGCTTTGGACTGGGCCGAGGCCGCCGCCCGGGCGGACGCCATCCTGCTGGCCGTCCCCACCACCGCCCTCGAAGCCCTGCTCACCCCGCTCGACCTCACCGGCAAGGTCCTCATCGACTGCACCAACACCCCTGGCGCGACCGGTGAACCCGTAGCCGCGCGGATCGCCGAATATGCCCCCGGCGCTTCGGTGGTGAAGGCGTTCAACCTCGCCCACGTGGACGTCTGGCGAATGACTCCGCCGCTGTTCGAAGGCCGCCCGCTCGGCGTCCCGCTGTGCGGTGCCCCGGAGGCCGTCGCCGTCGCGACGGAGCTGGTCCAGGACCTGGGCTGCACTCCCCTGCCCGCGGGCGGCCTCGACCGAGCCGCCCTGCTGGAAGCCGCCGCCGGACTGGCGATCGGCCTGTGGTTCGACGGCCTGGACGCGCGTTCCATGCTCATGGCCAGCTGATCGGCCTATCCTGGCGGGGTGCCCACAGGTGGATCAGCGGCAGTCGTCGGCGGGGGAATCGGCGGACTGGCCGCGGCGATCGGATTGTCGCGCGTCGGCTGGCAGGTCACGGTCTTCGAACGGCTGCCCGGCGAACTGGACGACGCCGGTTCCGGAATTTCCCTTGCCGCCAACGGCGTTCGAGCCCTGGACGCATTGGGAGCCGGCGACGCACTCCGCGCCGCCGGCTGCTTCCAGCGCACCGTCAGCACCCGCAGCCCGCGCGGGACTTGGCTGGCGCGCATGGACGGAGCCGAACTCGAACGCGTCGCCGGGACGCCGATCGTCGGCATCGCACGGTACGAATTGCATCGGCTGCTGCGGTCTCTGCTGCCCTCGCCGGTGGTGCGAGACGAGGTCACCGCCGTCGAGGGCAACGCCGTGGTCACGTCGTCCGGCCGCCATAAGGCCGACGTGATTGTCGCCGCCGACGGCGTAAACAGCCGACTGCGCAAGCGTTTCTTTCCCGCTCATCCTGGCCCCGTCTACAGTGGATCGGCCGTCATCCGCGCCATCACGACCGAGCCGTTCCCACTGTCCTCTTCGGACTTCAACCTCACCTGGGGCCGTGGAGTCGAGTTCGGATACATCGGTTTGGCGGACGGCCGAGCCGAATGGCACGCCGTGCTGAGCATCCCGGCAGGCACCCGCTATCCCGACCCGATCGCCGAAATGCGCCGCCGCTTCGGTTCCTGGCACGAACCAATCACCGAGCTGCTCGACGCGACCGACCCGGAAGCCGTGCTGCATCACGACGTTTACGAACTGGTGACGCCGCTACCGTCCTATGTGTCCGGTCGAGTCGCCCTGCTCGGCGATGCCGCGCACGCGATGCAGCCGAACCTCGGCCAGGGTGCGTGCCAGGCGCTGGAAGACGCGGTGACGCTGGCTCATGCGCTGTCGTCGGCCGATCCCGACGCCGCGCTCACTCGGTACGACGCCGAACGCCGCCCGCGCAGCCAGGCCATCGCCCGAGCCGCCCGGCAAACCGGCCGGATGGGCCAGCAGCTGACGAACCCGGCCGCGATCGCGGTGCGGAATCTGGCGTTCCGAGCCATGCCGACAACGGTGCTGGCGCGGTCGATGCTGCGCTACACCCGTTGGCAGCCGCCGATTCTGGCCACCCCGGGCGCAAACCCTCAGAGCTGATTGACGTCCACGATCCGGACCACCGCGCTGCCCACCTCGTCCGAGGCGCGCAGATCGACCTCCGCGCTGATCCCCCAGTCATGGTCGCCGGCCGGATCGTCGAAGATCTGCCGAACCCGCCACACGTCCGGCTCCTGCTCGATCAGCAGCAACGCCGGACCACGCGCGTCCGGGCCGATTCCGAGTGAATCGTGCTCGTCGAAGTAGTCCTCGATCGCGTCTTCCCACGCGTCCGCGTCCCAGCCGGAAGCCGCGTCCAGCGAGCCCAGTTCGTCGTACGCCCGGCGCGAAGCCAGCTCCACCCGGCGGAACAACTCGTTGCGCACCAGCACGCGGAACGCCCGCTCGTTGCGCGTGACCGCGGGCGGCTCGGGCGGCGGCCGGTGCGACACCGGGCCTTCCTCGTCCGGATGCCGCAGCGCTTCCCATTCGTCCAGCAGGCTCGAGTCGACCTGGCGCACCAGTTCGCCGAGCCATTCGATGAGATCCTGCAGCGATTCGGTCTTCGCCTCGTCCGGCACAGTGTGCCGCAACGCGTCGTAGGTGTCGGCGAGGTAGCGCAGCACGAGGCCCTCAGACCGCGCGAGCTGATAAAAGCCCACGTATTCCACGAAGTTCATCGCGCGCTCGTACATATCGCGCACCACCGACTTCGGCGACAGCTCGTAATCCGCCACCCACGGATGCCCGGCGCGATACGACTGGTAAGCCGCGTTGAGCAGTTCCTCCAGCGGTTTCGGATACGTGACGGACTCGAGCAGCTCCATCCGCTCGTCGTACTCGATCCCGTCGGCCTTCATCGCCTGCACGGCTTCCCCGCGCGCCTTGAACTGCTGCTGCGACAGCACCGGACGCGGGTTGTCCACTGTGGATTCCACAATGGACACCACGTCCAGCGCGTACGACGGCGACTCGATGTCCAGCAATTCGATGGCAGCCAACGCGAACGGCGAAAGCGGCTGGTTCAACGCGAAATCGAACTGCAGGTCCACCGTCAGGCGGACGACGCGCCCCTCGGCGTCCGGTTCGGGCAGCTTTTCCACGACCCCGGCGGCGAGCAGCGAACGGTAGATCTCGATCGCCCGCAGGATCAGCTTCCGCTGCGTCGGACGGTCCGAGTGGTTGTCCTCCAGCAGATGCCGCATCGCGTCGAACGCGTTGCCCGGCCGGGAAATCACGTTCAGCAGCATCGAGTGGCTGACCTGAAAACTGGACGTGAGCGGTTCCGGATCGGCCGCGATCAGCCGGTCGAACGTGCTCTCGGTCCAGTTGACGAAACCCTCCGGCGCTTTCTTCCGGACGATCTTCTTTTTCTTCTTCGGGTCGTCGCCCGCCTTCTCCAGTGCCTTCGCGTTCTCCACCACGTGATCCGGCGCCTGCACGACCACGTAACCGTCGGTGTCGTAGCCGGCCCGGCCCGCGCGTCCGGCGATCTGGTGGAACTCGCGCGCCTTCAAATGCCGCTGCCGCACGCCGTCGTACTTCGTCAGCGCCGAGAACACCACCGTGCGGATCGGCACGTTGATGCCGACGCCGAGGGTGTCCGTCCCGCAGATCACCTTCAGCAGCCCGGACTGCGCGAGCGTTTCGACCAGCCGCCGGTACTTCGGCAGCATGCCCGCGTGGTGCACGCCGATGCCGTGCCGCACGAGCCGGGAGAGCGTCTTGCCGAACCCGGCGGAGAACCGGAAGTCGCCGAGCAGGTCGGCGATCGCCTCCTTCTCCGCCTTGGTGGTGACGTTGATGCTCATCAGCGTCTGCGCCCGCTCGATGGCCGCGGCCTGCGAGAAATGCACGACATACACCGGCGCCTGGCCGCCGCCCAGCAGCTCGGACATCGTCTCGTGCAGCGGCGTGAGCGCGTACCGGAAGGTGAGCGGCACCGGCCGCTGCGCCGAAGTGACCACCGCGGTAGGCCGTCCGGTCCGCCGGGTCAGGTCCTTTTCGAAGAACGAAACGTCGCCGAGCGTGGCCGACATGAGCACGAACTGCGCGTTCGGCAGCTCGATCAGCGGGACCTGCCACGCCCAGCCGCGGTCCGGTTCCGAATAGAAGTGGAACTCGTCCGCGACGACCTGGCCGACCGGGGCGCCGGCGCCGTCGCGCAACGCGATGTTCGCCAAGATTTCCGCGGTGCAGCAGATGATCGGCGCGTCGGCGTTGACGCTCGAATCGCCGGTCATCATGCCGACCTGGTCGGCCCCGAAGATCTCGATGAGCTGGAAGAACTTCTCCGAGACGAGCGCCTTGATCGGCGCGGTGTAAAAACTGCGTTTGCCGTGCGCGAGCGCGGTGAAGTGCGCGCCGACCGCCACGAGGCTTTTGCCGGAGCCGGTCGGCGTCGACAGGATGACGTTGGCCCCGGAGACGACCTCGATCACCGCCTCCTCCTGCGCCGGGTACAACTCGATGCCCCGCTCCGCCGTCCACGTCGTGAAGGCTTCGAACAGGGCATCTGCGTCGGGATCCGCTGGCAGGAGGTCGGTGAGAGTCATCGCGGCACCTATCGTGCCATCCCGGGCCCGGCCGCAGGTGCAGGGGAGATCGCGGGCCCTTGCCCTAACCCGTAGGCTTCCGGTACCGCGCGTCGCCGGAGGGGCCACAGGCAGGCGGGCGCGCACACGGGCGGTACTCGCGGAGGATTCGGCAATGGCACAGGACATCATCCCGATCGAGCTCGGGCTGCCGCAGGGCGACGTGGTCACCCTCTGGGCCCCGCGGTGGCGGGAGGACGGCGAGGAGTGGGAAGCGTTCCTCGGCGACGAGGACGACCTGTACGCCTTCCCGGACGCCGCGCACCTCGCCGCCTTCGTGCGCACGTCCGAGCAGCACGACCTGCTCGACCACCCGGCGTGGGACGCGGTGCCCGCGCTGAACGTGCCCGAGCTGATCCCGGACGACGACCACTCCTACGACCTCGTCGGCGTGCCCGAGCTGGTCGCCGAGGAGCCGGACTCGTGGACGATCGGCGAACTCGCCGAGATCGTCGGCATCGTGCGTTCGCTCGCCGACGTGTGCGAGCTGGACGAGGTGCACGAGGTGCTCGACGCCTACGAGGGCTTCTCGCTGCTGGAGCAGGGCCGGCTGCCGTTCACCGGGCGCGAGGGCGAAGCGCTGTGGAACGACCTGTCGAAGGCCGTCTCCGAGAAGTGGGACACCGTGCTCGACGCGATCGACAACCTGGTGACCGTGCCGGACGTCGACGCCGCGGTGCTGGAGCAGACCGCCGAAGAGCTGGCCGCCTTCCACGAGGAATCCGCCGAGGCGGAGGCCGGTGAAGAAGACGGCGGGCCGGAAGACCTCGAAGCGGTCGACACCGAGGACGAGGACGCCGAGGACGAGCCGGTCGGCTTCTGGGGCGAGGTCGGCATCGACCCGATCAAGATCGTCACCTCCGGTGCGGAGTACTACACGCTGCGCTGCTACCTCGACGACAAGCCGGTGTTCCTCGGCAACGACGGCGAGATCGACGTGTTCAGCTCGCCGAAGGCGCTGCTCAAGGCGATCAAGGCCGGGGACGAGCTCGCCGACACCGACCTCGCCGAGGTGTCCACTTGGGACGAGGTGCGCGAGAAGGCGGCGGCCGACGAGCTCGAGATCGAGGTCGACACCGACAACACCTACGTGTTCCCCGGCCTCGACGAGGACATCGCCGAGGGCCCCGAGTCGATCGACCCGACCCAGCTGGAGCTGGCCGTCGAGCTGATCACCGACGCCGCCGAATGGGCGGGCGACGACACCGTCGAAACCGCGCTGGCGGCCAACGAAAGCCTCGGCTGGCTGGTGTCGTTCGTGCTGCGGCCGGACCCGAGCCGGCTCGAGCCGAGCGCTCCGTTCGACGCCGAGCAGAGCGCCTGGCGCAAGCTGGTGGAGGACTTCGAGAACCGCCTCACGGTGGTCTGAACCTCTAGAGGGCGTCGAACACGCTCTCGGCCGAGTCCCCGGCGGAGAACATCTTCCAGGCGACGCCGGCGATCGCATCCGGATCCAAGGTGCGACCGCCGGCGTCGCCGTATTTTTCCCGCTGCGCGACGACCATCCGGTAGATGTCGCCGCGTTCGATCAGACCGCCGATGGTGAGGCTGCCCGCGTACACGCCGGTCCCGGCCAGCCGTTCGTGCAGCGTCCGCGCGTAGTTCCGCAGGGCCGCTGACGACATCGCGAGCGCGCCGAGAGCGGGCATCGGCCGCACCGCGCTCAGCCCGCCCGCGAACAGGAACCCGCCGCGGCCGCGTTCCAGCATGCCCGGCAGCAGCTTGCCGACCACCTCGACGGCCGGATACACCCAGCTCATCGCCTTCTCGACAGCGTCGACGGTCACTTCGGTGATGTCCGTGGGCATGCGGTCCGGCTCGATCGCGGCCGGGCCGTAGTAGGCGACGTCGATGGCCCCGAATCGTTCGGCGATTTCGTCGAGCGTCGTCCCGATGCCGTTCCGGACGTCGCCGACGAACGCCTCCGCGTCGCCGAGTTCGGCCAGGTAGGCCGGGTGCCGCTCAGCGGTGCGCGAAACGAGGGCGACCTGATATCCCTCGGCGGAGAACCGGCGTGCCATCGACATCCCGAGGCCGGGTCCGGCTCCGAGAACGACAGCGGTCGGGCGAATGGTCATGGCTTGGCTTCCTTCCCCAGAGGCAAGTCGAGGGCACCCTCGACTTCCATCGAAGCTACCACAAAACCCGAGGGTGGCCTCGACTTTGTACGATGGGACCCATGGCCACCGGATCGAAGCCGTTGCGCGCGGACGCCGCCCGCAACCGCGACAAGCTGCTGGCCGCCGCGACGCGCGCGTTTGGCGAGCACGGCCTCGACGCGCCGTTGGAGCAGATCGCCCGCAGTGCCGGGGTCAGCATCGGCACGCTGTACGCGCACTTCCCGACCCGGGACGCCTTTGTCGACGCGATCCTGCCCGCGCGAATCGCCGCGGTGGACGACCTGGCGACGAAGGCGTTAGCGGAGCCGGACCCCTGGCAGGGCTTCACCGGATTCCTCGACGGACTGTTCGTGTTGCAGGCCAAGGACCAAGGACTCAACGACGCCCTCGCCCGGCGGCTGCCGCTGAGCCCGGCCGCGGTGGAGGCCTGCCGCACCGGTTTCCAGCACGCCGCGCGGATTATCGACCGGGCCAAGGAATCCGGTCAGCTGCGCGCCGATTTCGAACCTTCGGACCTCGCCCCGCTGGTCTCCGCGATGTCACAGCTGATCCGTGAACCACCCGAAACCTGGCGACGGCATCTGGCGTTCTTTCTCGACGGCCTGCGCGCTTAGTCCTTTTCGGACTCCGCCCGCACCGGAACCAAAGCTATTGCCAGCAACGGGAAAATGGCCGCGACGCAATAGGCCAGCGCGTACCGGCCGTCCCCGATCACCAAGCCCAGCAACGGCGGCGTGAGCGACGCGGCGATGTTCTGCGCCGTGTTCTGCGTCCCCATCGCGCGGCCGGACCACGCGACCCCAGCCAGCTCGGCCGACGCGGTGAAGCCAAGACCGTTGTCCGCCACCGTGATCACCGCCGCCAGCACCAGCGCGGCCAGCACCAGCCACAGCCACGTCGCGTCCCCGACGGCGACCAGCAGCATCACGACCGCACTCGCGATGGCGAGCTGCCGCATCGGCCGCAACCGGCTGCCGACCCGGTCCGACCAATACCCCGACGCCAGCCGACCGAGCGCACCGAGCACCTGAGCCACCGCGACGAACACCCCGGCCTGCGCGGCGGTCCACTGATGCTGAGACACCAGGTACACCGGCGCGAACGCGGACACCGCGAACTGCGGCACCACCAACAGCGCGCTCGCGCCGTGCACTCGCCACAGCCACGGCTTGCGGTACGGCGACGGCGGCCGCTCCCCCTTCGCCGCGCGCGGCGGCCGCGGCGGGTCGATGACGAACGCCGCCACCAACAGCGCCACGCCGGCCGCCAACGCCGCCGGCAGCAGCATCGCCGCCTGGAACCCCCACTTCGCGGCCAGCGGCGGCAGCCCGAGCGCGGCCACGCCGACGCCCAGCGGCTGCGCCGTCTGCCGGATCCCCATCGCGACGCCGCGCTCGGATTTCGAGAACCAGCCCATCACGACCCGGCCGCTCGCCGCGTTCACCGAAGCCGTGCACGCACCGGCTACGAGAAACACTCCAAAGAGAAGGCCGACCGGGTGGTGCCACAGGGCGGCGTACACGAGGAGTAACCCCGATACGCCCAGGCCCAGCGCCATGATGAGCCGCTCGCCGTAACGGTCCGCAGCCGCGCCCCAGGCGATGAGCGTCAGCAGCAGGCCGATGCTGGGCGCCGCGACGACCGTGCCCGCCTGCGCCAGAGTCAGATGGTCGGCCTCGCGCATGGCGGGCACGAGAAATGGCAGCCCGTAAAGGAACGAGCAGCTGGCGGTCTGCGCGGCGAGGCCGAGCGCGAGGATCAACCACCGTCGCGAACTGCCTTTTTGCCGCACCCGCTCCCCAGCCTCGACCTGCGTCATTCCGCCACCGTCTCATTATGTGAGATATAGATCCTACATGGTGAACGATAGTTGGCGTGGCTAACGAACGCAACCGCCTTTCGGCGGCGGCCGCGTCCAGGAAGCGGTGATTCAGCCGAGTGCCGCGTACCCGGGTTTGACGACCTTCTCGATCAGCTCGAGCCGCTCGTCGAAATCGAGGAACGCGGATTTCATCGCGTTGATGGTGAACCAGCGGAAGTCGTCGAGGCCGAAGCCGAACGTCTCGGCCAGCGCGGCGAATTCACTGGTCATCGTGCATCCGCTCATCAACCGGTTGTCGGTGTTGACGGTGACGCGGAAGCGCAGCCGGGCGAGCAGTCCGATGGGATGTTCCGCCAGCGACGGCACGGTTCCGGTCTGGACATTCGACGAGGGGCAGATTTCCAGCGGGATCCGCCGGTCCCGCACGTAGCTCGCCAACCGTCCAAGGTGGACATTTCCGTCGGCGTCGGTGGTGATGTCCTCGGCGATCCGCACGCCGTGCCCGAGCCGTTCCGCACCGCAGTACTGGATTGCCTCGCCGATCGACGGAAGCCCGAACGCTTCGCCGGCATGAATAGTGAAGTGCGCATTGTTCCGGCGCAAATAGTCGAATGCGTCCAGATTGCGGGTGGGCGGAAATCCTTCCTCCGGACCGGCGATGTCGAATCCGGCGACCCCGGCGTCGCGGTAGCGCACCGCGAGTTCGGCGATCTCGAGCGCACGGGCGTGCTGGCGCATCCCGCACAACAGCGTCCGCACCCGGATCCGCCCGCCACCCGCGGCTACCCTCCGCGTCCCCTCGGCGAAGCCTTCCTGGACAGCCTCAACCACTGCATCGAGTGACAGCCCGCGGTCCACGAACAGCTCCGGCGCGTACCGCAGCTCGGCGTAGACCACTCCGTCCGCGGCCAGGTCCTCCACCGCTTCGGCGGCAACCCTGACCAGCGCTTCCTCCGTTTGCATGACGCCACACGTATGGGCGAATGTTTCGAGATACGAAACGAGCGAACCGGAGTCGGCCGCGGCCCGGAACCAGCGGCCCAGCTCGTCCGGATCGGTCGTGGGAAGGTCCCGGTAGCCGAGATCCTCGGCGAGTTCGGCGACCGTGCCGGGGCGCAGGCCGCCGTCGAGGTGGTCGTGGAGCAGGACCTTGGGGGCACGGCGCAGGATCTCCGCGCTCAGCGGGGTTACGTCCGACATGCTCCAACGGTAGCCTCGCTGTCATTCCCCTACCTGGCCGTAACCGAGAGCACCGGAGCAACCCTCTGCTCAGCACCGTGCGCAAGGAATCGGCCATCCGGGTGGCACGGCCGTTATCCGCGTTCCCCGGGGGCCATACGCACAGCAATTTTCTTCATCGATAAGCTCCGGTCAGTCCCTTCCATTTTCCCCGCCGACGAAGGACACCGCAGTGACCACTGACAACCACATTGCCGCTCCGTCGTTCGACCGGATGCGCAACATGCTGGTGCGCGCGGCCGAGGTTCGTGAGAGCGAGCAGCAGCAGATCTTCGACGCGCTCGACGACATCTACGCCCGGCTCGCGCCGGTGGACTCCCTGGGCGCGGTGCGCAAGCGGCTGTCGGAACTGCCGGACCGGACCGAGGTCGGGGTGCTGGCGGAACGCCTCGACGAGGCGATGACCCGGCTGGAGTCGCAGGACAACGCGATCGCCGCGCTCACGCACGCGGTGGAGAGCATCGTCGACAAGCTGGCGAAGCCCTTCGCCCAGCTCGACGGACGCCTCGACGGCGTGGCGGCGCGGTTCGAGGGTGTCGCGGGCCGGATGGACGGGCTCGAGGACAAGCTGCAGAACATCCACCGCCGGCTGGACGAACTCGGCGGGCACCTGGACAAGCAGGACGCGAAGCTGGAGTCGCTGCCGCAGGCGACGCAGGGCCCGATCCGCGACCGGATCGAGATGGCCGAGGCGTCGCTGCGCGAGCGGATCGAGACCACGGACCAGGAACTGCGCTCGCGCGTCGACGAACTGGACCGCGCGACGAAGGAACGCATCGCCACCGCGACCGACGCGGTGAAGAGCGCGGTCTCCGACACCGGCGAGATGATCGACCCGGCCGCCCGGCTCGACGCGGTGGGCACGAAGCTCGAGACGATCACCCAGCGTCTCGACGACCTGTCCAGCCGCATCGACAAGGTCGAAGACGACGTCACCGGCCGCATCGGCGACCTGGACGGCTCGGTCCGCAGCGGCCTGTCGAAGGTCGAAGGCACGCTGTCGAAGCAGCCCGACACCGACGCGGTCGACTCGCTGGTGCGCCGCAGCAACGACGAATCGGTGCGCCGCATCGGCGGCCAGCTGGACGAAGCGATGGCCACGTTCGCGGAACTGATGCTGGGCGGCGGACCTGCCGTGCAGCAGATCGCCCCGCCGCCGCCCGCCCCGCGCCAGCCGCGCCGAAGCTCCCGCAACGGCCGGTCGCCCAAGGCCGCCGACGCGAAGGCGAAGACTGGCGGCGACGCCGACGAGTCGACTGACTGACCGCTTCTGAACGAAGCCCCCGTCCGGAATCCGGACGGGGGCTTCGTCGTTTCGAGCTCCAGACGGGACGTCGCCGGTGACCTCACGGCCAGACGGTGCCGCACGATCGTTCGCGACGAAGCCTGCCACTCGCACCGCGGCCTGACCTTCGAGCGCAGTGCCGTCAGGACTGACAGCTCAGCACATCGCTTGGACTGGAAAGTGCTGGATAAACCGAAACCCCCACCCACAGCCCGGGCGGAGCTTCGTCGATTCACAGTCGCGGGCGGTGCCCAATCCCCCAACCACACGGCCTCCCCAGCGCGGCGCGACTCCGCCTCCGAGTCGACGCCCACCCCCGCCCTCCTCTGGGGGGCTGCCCATGCCCAGTCTACCGGCGCTACCCGACGAAACCGGCGTTTGGAGCGAGCAGAGGCCGACTGCTCCACAACCCGGGACGGGTGTGGACAACCGGTCTGGGCAGCAAGAACAAAGCCCCCCGACCAGACCTCCGGACAGGGGGCTTCGTCGTAGGCGAGCAGCAAGGCTCGCCGCACACAAGCAGCCAGGACCACCGCAGACAAGCAGCGGGGCTCACCGCAGACAAGCAACCAGGACCACCGCAAACAAGCAACCAGGCTCGCCGCAGGCGAGCAGCCAGGCTCACCACAGAGGATCAGTCAGGGCCGCACAGTCTCCAGCACGATCTCTCGCGAAGCAGGCGCCTCCGCACCCACCGTGAACCCGCCCTCCAACGCGGCGAGAGCAGCGGGCACCGCCTCCGGGGTGTCCGTGTGCAGTTCCAGCAACGGCTCCCCCGCCACCACCGCATCGCCCGGCTTCGCGTGGCACAAGATCCCCGCCGCGGCCTGCACCGGGTCTTCCTTCCGCGCCCGGCCAGCACCGAGTCGCCAAGCCGCGACCCCCACCGCGTAGGCGTCCAGCGAAGTCAGCACCCCCGAAGCAGGAGCCGGGACGACATGCACCGTCGAAGGACGCGGCAAGGGAGCCGAAGGGTCCCCGCCCTGCGCGGTGATCATCCGAGCCCACACCTCGTAAGCCTCGCCGGACGCCAGCACCTCAGCCGGATCCACGGAAATACCCGCCAAAGCAAGCATTTCCCGAGCCAACGCCACCGTCAACGCAACCACATCAGCCGGTCCGCCACCGCGGAGGACCTCAACTGCCTCCGCGACCTCCACCGCGTTCCCGACCGCCCGCCCGAGCGGCGTGCTCATGTCGGTGATCAACGCCGTGCAAGCGACGCCGTGCGCCGTGCCGATGTCCACGAGCGTCCGCGCCAGCAGCTGCGCTTCCGGCACCGTCTTCATGAACGCCCCGGAGCCAGCCTTCACATCCAGCACCAGTCCGGAAGCACCCTCGGCGATCTTCTTGCTCATGATCGAGCTGGCGATCAACGGCACCGACTCGACGGTCGAGGTGACATCCCGCAGCGCGTACAGCTTCTTGTCCGCCGGAGCCAGCCCCTCGGTCGCCGCGCAGACCACCGCGCCGACCGAGTTCAGCTGCGCCGCGATCTCGTCCAGAGACAAAGCCGCGCGCCAACCCGGGATCGACTCCAGTTTGTCCAGCGTCCCGCCGGTGTGGCCGAGCCCGCGACCGGACAGCTGCGGCACCGCGGCACCGCACGCGGCGACCAGCGGAGCCAGCGGCAAGGTGATCTTGTCGCCGACCCCGCCGGTCGAGTGCTTGTCCACGGTCGGGCGCGCGACGTCCAGCGACAGCCGCGAGCCCGAGTCGATCATCGCGCCGGTCCAGCGCGCGATCTCGCCGTCGTCCATGCCCCGCAAGAAAATCGCCATGGCCAGCGCGGCCATCTGCTCTTCCGCGACAACGCCGCGGGTGTACGCGTCGACGACCCAGTCGATCTGCTCGTCGCTCAGCCGTCCGCCGTCACGCTTCGTCCGAATGACATCTACCGCGGTGAAGGTCACGGCAGGTCCTCCGGCCCGAACGCGTCCGGCAGCACCTCCGACATCGGCAGCACCCCGCGGGGAGTGTCGACCAGGCAGGAAGAACCGCCGAGTTCGAACAGAATCTGGCGACAACGGCCACACGGCATCAGCAGCTCGCCTTCACCGCTACGGCAAGCCACCGCAATCAGCCGGCCGCCGCCGGACAGTCGCAATTGTCCGGCCATTGTGCACTCAGCGCACAAACCCAAGCCGTACGAAGCGTTTTCGACGTTGCACCCGGTCACCTGCCGACCATCGTCCACAATGGCCGCAACGCCGACGTGCAGTCCCGAATAAGGCGCGTAAGCATGCGAAGCGGCCGAAACCGCGGCCGCGCGCAAAGCTTCCCAGTCCACTTCGGACATCAGTCGCCCTCACCTCGCCGATACTGCGCACCGTCTGCCTTGGGCGG
Organism: Amycolatopsis sp. La24; assembly: GCF_029087445.1. NCBI lineage: Bacteria > Bacillati > Actinomycetota > Actinomycetes > Pseudonocardiales > Pseudonocardiaceae > Amycolatopsis > Amycolatopsis sp. La24. Next base: position 183,095 of record NZ_JARACH010000006.1, on the reverse strand, counting down.
CCGAAGTCGTTGCGACGCAACGGCCAGCACAATCAGCGTCACGAAGTGCGCCGTGTACGGGATCAAGTCGCTCGGCAGCGTGTCGTTGGTCCAGTAGATCGCGTACAAGATGCCAGCGCCGACCACGCCGAGCGCAGCCGCGAGCCAGCGCTTCCGGATCAGCTGCACGATCACGATGATCGCCAGCAGGATGACCGCGCCGTACAGCAACGCCAGCACCGCGTCGCCGCCGCCGGCGAGCTGCAGACCGTCGGAGTACCCGAACAGCGCGGCCCCGCCGAGCAGCCCGCCCGGTCGCCAGTTGCCGAAAATCATCGCGGCCAGACCGATGTACCCGCGGCCGTTGGTCTGGTTCTCCAGGTAGTCCGCGCCGCCCTTGAGCAGCACCAGCGACGCACCGCCCATGCCCGCGAAACCGCCGGAGATCAGCACGCCGACGTACTTGTAGCGGTACACGTTCACGCCGAGCGACTCCGCCGCGACCGGGTTCTCGCCGCACGAACGCAGCCGCAGGCCGAACCGGGTGCGCCAGAGAACCCAGTAGCTCACCGGGATCAGCAGGATCGCGATCATGGTCAGCGGCGCGACCCCGGTCACCAGTCCGCGCAGAATGCCCGCGACGTCAGACAGCCCGACGCGCTGCTGGTTCTCCAGCGAGCCCAGCCAATCCGACAGACCGGCCGCCGAGTAGGTGTCGAACTTCGGCACTGGCGGCGACTGGCGCGGGTTTCCCGACAGCGGCTCGAAAATCAGGTTCGCCAGATACTTCGCGACGCCGAGCCCGAGCAGGTTGATCGCGACCCCGGAGACGATGTGGTTGACGTTGAACGTCACCGTCGCCACCGCGTGCAGCAATCCGCCCAGCGCGCCGAACGCGATCGCGGCCAGCAGGCCGACCCACGCGCCGCCGTAGTACGAACCCCAGGCCGCGCCCCAGGTGCCGAGGATCATCATGCCTTCGAGGCCGATGTTGATCACGCCCGCGCGCTCGGCCCACAACCCGCCCAGCGCACACAGCAGGATCGGCAGCGCCAGCCGCAACGCGGTCGACGCGGTGTTGCTCGACGTCAGCGCCGAAACGCCGGTGGCGTACGACGCGGTCGACATGACCGCGATCGCGACCACGGCCCAGATCACGCCGCGCAGCCAGCCGGGGATCCGCTGCCGCTTGCGCTTGACCGGCATCGGCGTCCCGGACTCCGGTCCCGGCCGGGAGAACTCCGTCGTGGTGGTCACACCGCACCGCCTTCCGCGACCGAGGCGCCCTTGCGGCCGTTGCCGGCGAGCGCCCTGCCCACCCTGCGCTGTTCCGCGGCGAGGTCGGCCCGGCGCACGATCTCGTACGCCACGACGACCGAGAGCACGATGATGCCCTGCATGATCGTCGCGATTTCCTTGGACACGTTGATCTGCTCCAGCGACACCGCCGAGGTGTCCAGGAAGGCCCACAGCAGCGCGCCGAACGCGATGCCGCCGGGGTGGTTGCGGCCGAGCAGCGCGACCGCGATGCCGGTGAAGCCGTACATCTGCGTCGCGGTGATGCCGTAGCTGTAGTCGCGGCCGAGCAGTTCCGGCATGGCGACCAGACCGGCCACCGCGCCGGAGAGCAACATCGCGATGAGTGTCATCTTCTTCGCGCTCACGCCACCGGCCGCGGCGGCCGTCGCGGACTCGCCGCTCGCCTTCAGCTCGAAGCCGAACCTGGTGCGGTTCAGCATGAACCAGTACGCGCCGCCGATCACGATCGCGATGAACACGAACCCGAACAGCGTGCCCGACCCGAGCGGGATGCCCGGGATCCGGCCGGACGGCGCGATCACCCTGGTCCCGATGTTGTTGCCGGTCTGCACGCCGAACTGGTTGGCGTTGATCAGGAACGCGATGATGCCGGCGACGATCGAGTTCAGCATGATCGTCGAGATGACCTCGCTGACGCCGCGGGTCACCTTCAGCACCGCCGGGATCGTCGCGTACAGCGCGCCGGAAACGATCGCCACCAGCAGGATCACGATGGTGTGGATGACCGGCGGCAGCTGCAGCGCCCCGCCGATGATCGCGGCGACCACCGCGGCGAACCGGTACTGGCCCTCGACCCCGATGTTGAACAGGTTCATCTGGAACCCGATCGCCACGGCGAGGCCGGACAGGTAGTACACCGTCGCGAGGTTCACCGTGTCGACGGCGGTGGAACCCTTGAACAGCTGGCCGATCATCGTCCCGTATGCCTGCACCGGGTCGGCGCCGGAGATGACCAGCGCGATCGCGGACAGGATCACTGCGAACGCGATCGCGAGCAGCGGCGGCAGAAGCCGCGTGCGCCACGAACTCATGAGTCTTCACCTTCTTCGGCGCCGGTCATGGCGGAACCGAGTTCCTGCGGAGTGACAGTGGCGGGGTTCGCCTCGCTCACGAGCCGCCCGCGCAGCATCACGCGAATGGTGTCGGACAGCCCGATCAGCTCGTCGAGGTCCGCGGAAATCAGCAGCACGGCGAGGCCGTCGGCACGCGCCTGGCGGATCTGCTCCCAGATCAGCGCCTGCGCACCGACGTCGACGCCGCGCGTCGGGTGCGAAGCGATCAGCAGCACCGGGTTGCCGGACAGCTCGCGCCCGACGATCAGCTTCTGCTGGTTGCCGCCGGACAGCGCGGCGGCCGGAACGTCGATGCCGGGCGTGCGGACGTCGTACTCGCGCACGATCCGTTCGGTGTCCTCGCGCGCACCCGCGATGTTGAGCAGTTGCCCGCCGGACACCGGTTCCCGCGTCTGGTACCCGAGAATCCGGTTGACCCACAACGGTTGCGTGAGCAGCAGGCTGTGCCGCGTGCGGTCTTCGGCGATGTAGCCGATGCCCGCCTCGCGTCGCGCCAGCGTGCCCAGCTTGACCAGGTCGTGCGTCTCGCCGTCCGGCGGCGTCAGCTCGATGTGGCCGCCGCTCGCCTTGCGCATCCCCATGATCGTCTCGACCAGTTCGGTCTGGCCGTTGCCCTCGACGCCCGCGATGCCGAGCACCTCGCCCGCGTGCACGGTGAAGGAGATGTGGTCCAGCACGTTGCGCTCGGAGCCTTCGGCGGACAGGCGCAGCTCGCGCACCTGCAGCACCTCGCGGTCGGTCACCGTCGACTCGCGCGTCTCCGGGCTCGGCAGCTCCGAACCGACCATCATCTCGGCCAGCTCGCGGCTGGTGATCTTCTTCGGATCCGCGGTGCCGACCGTGGTGCCGCGCCGGATCACGGTGACCGTGTCGGCGATCGCGCGCACCTCGTCGAGCTTGTGCGAGATGAAGAGGAACGTGTAGCCGTCGGCCTGCATCTCGCGGACAGTCGTGAACAGCGCGTCCACTTCCTGCGGCACGAGCACGGCGGTCGGCTCGTCGAGGATGATGATTTTCGCGCCGCGGTAAAGGACTTTGACGATCTCGACGCGCTGGCGGTCGGCGACGCCGAGTTCCTCCAGCAGCGCGTCGGGCTTCGCGTGCAGCCCGGTCCGCTTCGACAGTTCCGCCAAGCGCGTCCGCGCCGCGCGGCCGATGCCGTGCAGCGCCTCCGCGCCCAGGAACACGTTTTCCGCGACGGTCAGGTTGTCGGCGAGCATGAAGTGCTGGTGCACCATGCCGATCCCGGCGCGGATGGCGTCCTGCGGGTTGCGCAGTCTCACCTCGGCACCGTTGATGGCGATGCTGCCCTCGTCGGGCTGCTGCATCCCGTACAGGATCTTCATCAGGGTCGACTTGCCCGCGCCGTTCTCGCCGCACAGCGCGTGCACCTCGCCCGCCGCGACGGTGAGGTTGACGTCGGAGTTCGCGACGACGCCGGGGAACCGCTTGGTGATCCCGGTCAGCTGGACGGCCGGCACGCCCCGGTCGGGGACGGCTTCGGCCTCGATCTCGGTCATCGGAGGGGACATCCCGTTCTGTCGGAAACGCGTGAGGGCCCGGAAGGAAGATCCTTCCGAGCCCTGCCGCGTCGTGAGCGTTACTTGGCCGGCTTGTCCGAAACCTTGATGGCGCCGGAGACGATCTGGGCCTTGTACCCGTCCAGCACGTCCTTGATGTCGTCGACCTTGCCGCCGGAGGTCGAGTAGCCGACCCCGTCGGACTTCAGGTCGAAGCGCTTCGGCACCGTGCTCAGGTCGCCCTTCGCGACGGCCTGCAGGTACTCGAAGACCGCGACGTCGACGCGCTTGATCATCGAGGTGATGATGATGTCCTTGTCGGCCGCGACCGTCTTCTGGTTGTACTGGTCGGAGTCGACGCCGATGGCCAGCGCGTTGTTCTGCTTTGCCGCGTCGAACACGCCCTTACCGGAGGCGCCGGCGGCGTGGTAAACGACGTCCGCGCCGCGGGAGATCTCGGCGGCGGCCTTCGCGTTGCCCTTCGGCGGGTCCTGGAAACCGGAGAAGTCGCCGGCGGGCGTCAGGTACTCGTCCTCGATCTTGATCTTGCTCGAAACGGCCTTCGCGCCCTGCAGGAAGCCCGCCTCGAACTTCTGGATCAGCGGGGTGTTCACGCCGCCGACGAAGCCGACGTGACACTTCTTGCTCTTGTACGCGGCGGCGACGCCGGCCAGGAACGAGCCCTGCTCCTCGGCGAAGACCAGCGGCGTGACGTTCGGCAAGTTGATCGAGTCGTCGTCGACGATCGCGAACTTCGTGTTCGGGTACTTCGTGGCGACGGCCTTGACCGACTGCGCGTAGGCGAAACCGACCGCGACGATCGGGTTCAGGCCCTGCTGCGCCATCTGCTCGAGGCGCTGCTGCTTGGCGGCTTCGCTCTCGCTCGCGCTGGCGGTGCTCTCGTTGACGGTCGGGACGCCCAGCTCGGACTTCGCCCGGTCGGTGCCCGCGGCGGCCGCGTCGTTGAAGGAAGCGTCACCGCGACCGCCGACGTCGAAGGCCAGGCCGACCTTGAGCTTGCTGCCGTCGACCTTGCCCGAGGCGGCGCTGCTGCTCGTGGCGGCGGCAGGCGCGGCGGGCGGCTTCGGGGCAGTGATGCAGTTAGAGCCCGCGTTGCCGTCCGAACCGGACGCGTTGTTGTTGCTTCCCCCGGTGTCCTTCGCGCACCCGGCCAGTGCAAGCACCCCAGCCATGGTCGCGGCGGCCAGCGCGGTTCCACGCATGCGACGCAACGTGTGTCTCCCTCCCCGCTGATCCAGCGGACGATCCAGGAACGGCCCGGTCACGGTCGCCGGGCTCAACTGGCAGACCGTACCCAACCGCCGGGTAACCGCCATAGGAACGGCACGCTACGTAACACAAACGTTTACTCGGAGGGTCGATCCGCGACCAATCCGGCGCCGACCGTGATCAAGAGGCCCCGCCCCGCCCGCTGCGATCACGCACCGTGGCCCCGCTTTCGCCCGGGAACCGTCCGGGAAGGACTCCGCGAGGGAATCCCGGTCCCGGAAGGGGTCCTTCACGGCAGCTCAGACGTGCTCCAGACCACACGTCCGAGTGGTCTGCCGTGGTCACCGGTGTCTGGTCTGTCACAGAGAGGAACCCGGAGGTGAGCCGCGCGTATGGGTCGGGTCTAGCATCCATGCATCCACGCTCGATGGCCCCTGATCTCGGCACCGTCGCCGGAGTTGTCCCCAGTGGACCGACCCCGGCCGCGGGTGCGGACCTCACCGGTCACCCGGGCACGACAGTCATGACGTTGGAGGCCGTTCACCGATGTCCACCACGGCGAGCACTGCCACCGAAAGCGGGGCAGGAGCTAGCGATCGGGCGGGTGCCTCACGCCGGCAGGGAACCTTCTACCGGGGCGACCCCGGCATGTGGTCCTGGGTGCTTCACCGCATCACCGGCGTGCTGACCTTTTTCTTCCTGTTCGTGCACGTGCTCGACACCGCGCTCGTGCGCGTGTCGCCGAACACCTACGACCAGGTCATCGAGACGTACAAGACGCCGATCGTGAACCTGCTCGAGGTCGGCCTTGTCGGCGCGGTGCTGTTCCACGCGCTCAACGGGCTGCGCGTCCTGCTGGTCGACTTCTGGGCCAAGGGCCCGAAGTACCAGAAGACGATGCTCTGGGTCATCGGCGTCGTGTGGGTGGTCGTGATGGTTCCGGGTGCGTTCTTCATGCTGAAGCGCACCGTCGAGACGCTTTTCGGGGGTGCCTGATCCCATGGCCGACGCTCTGATCCTCGACAAGCCGCGCTCGCCGCGGCGGCCGTCCGCCCGGCGCAGCAACTTCGAGCTCTACAGCTGGCTGTTCATGCGCATCTCCGGGCTCGCGCTGATCATCCTGGTGCTGGGCCACCTGTTCATCATGAACATCCTCGACGGCGGCGTGCACCGCATCAACTGGGGCTTCGTCGCCGGCCGCTGGGCCTCGCCGTTCTGGCAGTTCTGGGACCTGGCGATGCTGTGGCTCGCCGAGATCCACGGCGGGAACGGGCTGCGCACGATCATCGACGACTACGCGCGCAAGGACTCCACCCGGTTCTGGCTGAAGATCCTGCTCTACGTCTCGATGGTGCTCATCCTGGCCGTCGGCACGATGGTGATCTTCACGTTCGACCCCGAGATGCCTGCCTCCTGAGGCGCACCCACCACTAGCTAGCGGAGTCTTTCCCTATGCAGTTCCACAAGTACGACGTGGTGATCGTCGGCGCGGGCGGCGCCGGCATGCGCGCGGCCATCGAATCCGGTCAGCGCGCCCGCACCGCGGTCCTCACCAAGCTGTACCCGACCCGGTCCCACACCGGCGCGGCCCAGGGCGGCATGTGCGCCGCGCTGGCGAACGTCGAAGAGGACAACTGGGAATGGCACACCTTCGACACCGTCAAGGGCGGTGACTACCTGGTCGACCAGGACGCCGCGGAGATCATGGCGAAAGAGGCCATCGACGCCGTCCTCGACCTGGAGAAGATGGGCCTTCCGTTCAACCGGACGCCCGAGGGCAAGATCGACCAGCGCCGGTTCGGCGGGCACACCCGCGACCACGGCAAGGCCGCGGTGCGCCGCGCCTGCTACGCCGCGGACCGCACCGGGCACATGATTCTCCAGACGCTGTACCAAAACTGCGTCAAGCACGGCACCGAGTTCTTCAACGAGTTCTACGTGCTCGACCTGGTCCTGTCCGAGGGCGAGGACGGCAACCCGATCGCCACCGGCGTGGTCGCCTACGAGCTGGCCACCGGCGAACTGCACGTGTTCCAGGCGAAGTCGATCGTGTTCGCCACCGGCGGCGCGGGCAAGATCTTCAAGACCACCTCGAACGCGCACACCCTCACCGGCGACGGCCTCGGCATCATCTTCCGCAAGGGCCTTCCGCTGGAGGACATGGAGTTCTTCCAGTTCCACCCGACCGGCCTCGCCGGCCTCGGCATCCTGATCTCCGAGGCGGTGCGCGGCGAGGGCGGCATCCTCCGCAACGCCGACGGCGAGCGGTTCATGGAGCGCTACGCCCCCACCATCAAGGACCTCGCGCCGCGCGACATCGTCGCCCGGTCGATGGTCCAGGAGGTGCTGCAGGGCCGCGGCTGCGGGCCGAACAAGGACTACGTCGTCCTCGACGTGACCCACCTGCCGGTCGAGGTCCTCGAGACCAAGCTGCCGGACATCACCGAGTTCTCCCGCACCTACCTGGGCGTCGACCCGGTCAAGGAGCCGGTGCCGGTGTTCCCGACGTGCCACTACGTCATGGGCGGCATCCCGACGAACATCCACGGCGAGGCGCTGCGCGACAACGAGCACGTCATCCCGGGCCTGTACGCCGCGGGCGAGGTCGCCTGCGTGTCGGTGCACGGTTCGAACCGCCTCGGCACGAACTCGCTGCTGGACATCAACGTGTTCGGCCGCCGCGCGGGCATCGCCGCCGCGGAGTACGCGCTGGCGCACGACCACGTCGAGCTGCCGGAGAACCCGACCACCCTGGTCGAGGAGCAGCTGGCGCTGCTGCTGTCGGAGCACGGCGACGAGCGCGTCGCCGACATCCGCAAGGAAATGCAGCAGACGATGGACTCGCACGCGTCGGTGTACCGCACCGAGGACACGCTGAAGCAGGCGCTGACCGACATCCAGGCGCTCAAGGAGCGCTACCAGCGGATCACCGTGGCGGACAAGGGCAAGCGGTACAACACCGACCTGCTCGAGGCCGTCGAGCTGGGCTTCCTGCTGGAGCTGGCCGAGGTGCTGGTCGTCGGCGCGATCGCGCGCAAGGAGTCCCGCGGCGGGCACGCCCGCGAGGACTACCCGAACCGCGACGACACGAACTTCATGCGGCACACCATGGCCTACAAGCAGGGCGAGGGGCTGTCGTCCGACATCCGGCTCGACTACAAGCCGGTCACCTTCACCCGCTACGAACCGATGGAGCGGAAGTACTGATGACGACGGCCACCCCTGAAGCGCCTTCCTCCAAGGCGTCCGACGAGCACACGCCGATCCAGGTCACGCTGAAGATCCTGCGGTTCAACCCGGAGGTCGACCAGGAGCCGCACTGGGAGTCCTACGACGTCCCTGCGCAGCCGACCGACCGCGTGCTGAACCTGCTGTTCTACGTCAAGGACTACATCGACGGCACGTTCTCCTTCCGCCGCTCGTGCGCGCACGGCGTGTGCGGTTCGGACGCGATGCAGATCAACGGGATCAACCGGTTGGCCTGCAAGGTGCTGCTGAAGGACCTGCTCGAGAAGAACGGCAAGAAGACCGAGATCACCATCGCCCCGATCAAGGGCCTGACGACGTTGAAGGACCTCTACGTCGACATGGACCCGTTCTTCGAGGCGTACCGGGCGATCAAGCCGTACCTGATCACCTACGGCAACGAGCCGACCCGCGAGCGGATCCAGTCCCAGGCCGACCGCAACCGGTTCGACGACACCACCAAGTGCATCCTGTGCGCCTGCTGCACGTCGTCCTGCCCGGTCTACTGGAACGACGGCTCGTACTTCGGCCCGGCGGCGATCGTCAACGCCCACCGCTTCATCTTCGACTCCCGCGACGAGGGCGCCGAAGAGCGGCTGGACATCCTGAACGACGGTGAAGGCGTGTGGCGCTGCCGCACGACGTTCAACTGCACCGACGCCTGCCCGCGCGGCATCCAGGTGACCAAAGCCATCCAGGAAGTAAAACGCGCCCTCCTCTTCAAGCGCGTCTGATCTCAAGTACGTGAGGGGAACCCTGAGGGAATCTGATTCCCTCAGGGTTCCCCTCACGGCTGTTTAGCCGAGCTGTCCACAGGTCGGCGGGCTGTCCACAGATCAGCCCTGGGCAGCCCCGAAGTCCCCCGGGCGCGGCAGCATTAACTGGGTGAAACAACGAGGCCGGTGGGCCGCCCACCCCGAAATGCTCGCGCAGCACAGCACTCACCAAGCGATCCGCGCGATGACGCTGGAATCACTGGGCATGAACAGCAGGGTCATCTATCGAAGATGCCTGCCCGGCGGACCATGGCGACGGCTGTTGCCCGGAGTCATCCTCCTGCACAACAACGACCCCACGACTGACCAGCTGGTGCACGCAGCCTTGCTGTACGCGGGGGAATCAGCGATCGTCACCGGCGAAGAAGCCTGCCTCCGGTACGGCATGCGTCTTCCGGAGCCGGAGAGCCCTCGGCAAATCCACCTGCTGGTTCCGCATCGACAAAAGCTCAACAGCGCTGAGTTCGTGATCATCGAACGGACGAGGCACCTCCCGGCACCGTGGCTGCGCAATGGCATCCCGCTCGCGCCCCCGGTCAGAGCCACCACGGATCTGGTCCGGCGCGTACGTGACCCCGAGATCGTCAGCCGCATCCTGATCGAAGCGGTCCAGCGAGGCAGTTGCGCGCCGCGAGCTCTGGCGGGAGAGCTGGACCGCGGCACCAAACGGGGCACCGCGATCCCCCGTCGGCTGCTCGCCGAATGGTCGGATATCCGGTCCGTCGCCGAAGCCGAGGCTCAGAAACTGGCCAAGAACCTTCCGCGCCCGCCGACCCATCAGAATGCCGCGCTTTACGACCAAGAGGGCCACTACGCGGGGCGACCTGACTTCTGGTGGGACGACGTGGGGCTGGCATGGGAGATCGACTCGGTGGAATTTCACTTTCGTTCGGCTGATTACGCACGAACGTTGCATCGAAATACTCGCTACGCGGCGCTTGGCATCACCGTTGTGCAGACTCTGCCGTCCCGTCTGCGCACCGAACCAAAAGCAGTTCTGAACGAGCTCAGCGACGCATACCGTGCCGCCGAGATCCGCCCTCGCCCACCGGTTTCCCTGCGCCCCGCGGGATAGTACGTGAGGGGAACCCTGAGGGAATCTGATTCCCTCAGGGTTCCCCTCACGTGCGTCAGTGAACCGCGTCCAGCGCGTTCACCAAACCGCGTCCGTAGTACGAGTTGTTCTGCTTCGGCCCCTCACACGCCGACACATCACAAGCCACCGGATCCGCCTCCGCCGTAAGCAAAGCCGCCAACGCCCGCGGCGGCGCGTTCCGGTGCGTAGAAGCCAGCAACGCCGCAACCCCAGCCGCATGCGGCGAAGCCATCGAGGTACCGCACTTAGTCCCGTAAGCGCCGTTGAAAATCGTCGACAGCGGGCACCCCGCGCCCTGCCCCGAAGGCGGAGCCTGGCCCGAATCGCCGCCCGGTGCAGTAACAGTGACCGAGCCGTAGTTGGAGTAGTAAGCCTTCGTCCCCGCGTAACCAACCGCAGACACCGTCACCACACCGTCGATCGCCTTGGGCAGGATGCCGCACGAAGAATCGATCTTGTGCGGACGATTCGGATCGACGGTCTGCGTACGCACATCGAAGCCCGAGTTACCCGCCGCAGCGACATTGAGAGTTCCGCGCTGCGTCGAGTAAGTCACGGCACGCCGTACGGCCTCGTACGCGGCAGCGTCGCCCGCCTCGTTGCGGCAGTAGAACATCCCGGGGTCGATGTAGTAGCTGTTGTTCGTCACCTGGAAACCGTGCTGTGCGGCCCAGACAAAGCCGCAGACCGCTGCCTCCGGGAAGATGTAGCCGTCGTCGTTCACGACCTTCACAGACGCCAGCCGCACGCCCGGTGCGATGCCGGTGAAGCCGCGCGACGCGTCCTTGCCCGCGATGGTGCCTGCGACGTGCGTGCCGTGGTCGGAGTTCGTCGGGGTCCACGCGGAAGCGTCCGGCGCGCCGGTGACACAGCCGGTCGACGACTTCGCGTCCACCGCGTTCGCGAGCGCCGGGTGTTTGGCGTCGATGCCGGAATCCAGCACGCCGACGGTGACCGACCGCGAACCGGGGTTGATCTTGTTCGCTTCGGGAGCGTGGATGGCCCGCATGTCCCACTGCTGAGTCGACAAATCGCTACCGGCGGCGACGCTCTCCGTCTGCTCCAGCATCCCGACCGCCGAACGCAGTCCGGCGCGGGCGGCGGCCTTCGCGGCGACGTCCTTGCCACCCGAATACGCCCGCTTCACCCCGATCCGGTCGGCGAAGTCCGCGTTGCGCGAGCTGGCGACCGCGACACCGATCTCCGGGTAGTACGCGATCCGCTTGCCGCATTTGGCGGTCAGCTCCGCGTCGACCGAACGCTGCTTCTCGCCCGGTTGGTACAGCACGACGTAGCTGTACTGGGTGCTGGTGGTGTCACACGACGGCGCGGGCGCGGCGGACGCTGGCACAGCCACCGCACCGGCGGCGACGCCGGCTACCGCGACCGGGACGAGCAATCGACGTAAACGGGACATTTAGCCTCCATGGTCGGTCGCCCGAAACTAAGCCAGCCCGGACGCGCCCCGCCACCGACCAAAGGACGCTTCGCCGGATCAGGTGTTGGCGCGATCCCGCGACGTCGCCCGGATGCCGCGCCAGCCGAGCACCCCGATCGCGGTGCCGAGCACGAACGAAACCACGGTCAGCACCGCGTGCACGATGAAGTACCCGGTGGGCGAACCGTCCGGCGCCCACGACTGGTTGCTGGCCCACAGATTCTTGGCGAACGTGATCCAAATGATCCAGGACCAGATGCCGAAAGCGAACAAGGCCATCGCTGTACCTCGTGAAATGCGCATGTCTCGAGTATGCCGCCGGACCATCGGCGCTAGATTGCGTGGGTGCACCCCGCTTTCGCCCGGTCGCTGCGAGCATTCGCCGCGACACTCGCCGCAGCCCTCGTAGCCGTCGCCGCGCCCGTCGCCCTCGCCGCACCGGCGCTGGCGGAGCAATGCACCGAGCACGCCGTGCCGCCGGCGCCGGTGGACACCTCGGAGAAGCCGAAGCCGGGCCAGCCCGTCCCGCCGCCGCTTCCGGTGCCCGCCCAGCCGGTCGGCGGCGACCTCCTTGGCGGCTGCGGCCCGGTCCTCCCGCCTGGCGCGCCCGCGCTGCCTCCTGGCGACACCTCGGCGTCGTGGGTCCTCCAGGACCTCGACACCGGCGCGGTCGTCGCGGCGAAGGACCCGCACGCGCGGGAGCGGCCGGCGTCGCTGATCAAGACGCTGCTGGCGCTGGTGGTGGTCACCGAGCTGAAGCCGGACCAGGTCATCGTCCCGACGAAGGAGGACGCCGAGCAGGAGTGCACCTGCGTCGGCATCACCGCGGGCGGGCACTACACGGTCGACCAGCTGCTGCACGGCCTGCTGATGCACTCGGGCAACGACGTGGCGCACGCCTTCGCGACGGCGCTGGGCGGCGTGGACGCGGCGGTCGCCAAGATGAACGCGCTCGCCGCCCGCATCGGCGCGACGGACACCCGCGCGGCGACCCCGTCCGGTCTCGACGGACCGGGCATGTCGACCTCGGCGTACGACCTGAGCCTCGTCTTCCACTACGCGATGAAGCAGCCGGAGTTCGCCAAGGCGGTCGCGACGAAGGCGTACACGATCCCGGCGATCGACGGGAAGCCGCCGATCCCGGTGTTCAACGACAACAAGCTGCTCGGCGTGTACCCCGGTTTCCTGGGCGGGAAAACGGGCTTCACGGACGACGCGCGGCACACGTACGTCGGCGGCGCGGAACGCGACGGCCACCGCCTCGCGATCGTGATGATGCGGGCCGAACAGCGTCCGACGAAGGTGGTCGACCAGGCGGCGAAACTGCTCGACTACGGCTTCGCGCTGGAGAAGAACGGCGCACAGCCGGTCGGGCAGATCGCCTACCGGCCGCTGAGCACCGACTCGGCCGCCCCGATGTCGGACAAGGAAGTCACCCCCGCGGGCGCGACGACCGCGGCGGCGGAGAAACCGGACCCGTTCGGAACGACCGGCTGGGTGCTGACGGTGGTGGTGCTCCTGATCATCATCGCCGGGTTCGTCATCAGCTACCAGCGGAAGCGCAACGCCCGCGCCTAGCCAGCCGAGGAAAAAAGGGCCTCCTTGATTCGCTCAAGGAGGCCCTTTTGTGTCAGCCCTTCCGCCTGCCTAGCCACGCCAGCAGCGCACCGGCACTGAACGCACCGGCCACGGAACCGAGCCCCAGCCCGTGCTGCACCGTCACCCGGGGCTCCAGCAGCACCGGAGCGGGCGGCTGCACCACGCGCCGCTGATTCTCCCGCGCGGTCGCCGTCCAGGCCGTCACCAGCAGCAGGAACCGCGACACCAGGTTCGCGAACACCAGCAAGCCGATCACCGGCCCGAACAACGCGAACGACGGCGACTTCGTGACGCTAGCCAGGTACACAGTCGCGACCTGCTGCAGAATCACGAACCCGACAGAGGCGAAGATCGCGCCCTTGACCGCGCTCCGCAGCGCGACGTGCTCCCGGGGCAGCCGGGCGATCACCCACAGGAACACCAGCGCGTTGGCGATCAGGCTGAGCAAGATCGTCGCGGCTTGGAGCAGGAACTTCGCCCACCCCTGGCCTTCCAGCCCGACCAGTTCCAGCAGCAGTTCGCCGAAGCCACTGCCCGCCGCGGTGATCGCGAACGACACGACCAGCGCCAGCCCGAGCCCGATCAGCGACAGCAGGTCCTTGATCGTCTTGTTGACGAACGGTTCCGTCTTCTTATCCTGCCCCCACTGCGCGGTGAGGGCGTCGCGGAGGTTGGCCATCCAGCCGACGCCGGAGTAGAGCGCCAGCAGCAACCCGAAGATCCCGATCCCGCTGCCGGAACTCAGCGCGGTGTCGGTGATCTGTTTGACCAGGCCGCGCAGGCCTTCGGGGACCGAACTGTCGATCCCGTGCGTGATCTGGTCGATCACCGCGGTGTTGTGCCCGAGCACCATGCCGACGACCGCGAACGCCACCATGAAGATCGGGAACACCGACAGCACGCTGAAGTAGGTGATCGCCGCCGCGTAATGGTTGCCGTAGTTTTCGTTGAAGGAATCGTTGGCGCGGATCAGGTGATCCAGCCACGGGTACTTCCGCCGCAGCCGGGGCAGCAGCTTTTCCTTGTCACCGGTCTCTTTCGCCACCGGAAAACGCTAACCACGGCAACCGGGCCCCGCAACGCGAGCGTGCCCGCGCGGTTACTGCTCGTGGAAGGCGGAGATCATCTTCTGGGCGGCGGGAACCAGCAGCCGGGTCGCGTCCGCGCCGCTGATGCCGTTCGGGGCGGCGTTGTGGTCGGCGAGGTAGAGCTTGAACACGAAGCGGCCCTTGCGGAACAGCACCTCGCCGTTGGTCTGGCCCTTGCTGCGCACCTGCCCCTCGTCCCCGACCTGGGCGGGCGTGGACTGGCCGTCCTTCGGCGCGGACCCGAGGTAGCTCTTCGCCGCGTCTTCGCTGAGGAAACTGATCGCGGTCAGGTGCAGCGCGCGCCGGTCGATGCCGTTGTCCTGGCCGGTGCCGCGTTCGCAGTCGATCTGCACGTAGTTGTGCTGGGTGCTGTTGGTCATGAACATGTCGCCGACCGCGGTGGCGGGGGTTTCGGCGACCATCGGCGAAGCCTCGGCGCCGATCGCCGGGGTCACCGCGTCGGGCGTGAGCATCGGGCAGGGCTGCGCGACCGATTTCGGGAACGCCGCGCTGTCGTAACCGATGACGTTCGCCCCGGCCGGCGCGCTCACCTGCTTGGCGAAGTTCTCGGCGAGCTTCTTGCCGAGGTCCTGCAGCTTGCCCGCGTTCTTGTCCGCCTTCAGCTGGAAGTCGAAGTCGACCAGGGTGTCCCCCAGGACCAGTACGGCGTCGCCGGCAGCGTCCGACGGGCTGTCCGTCGTGCGGCGCTTCGAGAAGATCTTCACCGGGCCGACGGTCAGGCTGGGGTCCGCGTCGTCGAGGTAGGGCTTGGTATTCACGGTCGGCACGTACGCCGGCTGGGATACCGCGACCGCCAGCTCCTCGTACGTCTGATTGCCCTGGTCGTCCTGCAGGCTGTACACACAGTGGTTCACGCCCGAGGTCAGCGCCTTGGCGTAGGTGTTTTCAGACGACCGCAGCGGTCCCGAACCGTCGCCGACCAGATAGCGGCGCTCGAAGACGGCCCCGTTCGGGTCCGGCCGCGATTCGACCTTGATCCCGAGCGCGACGAGGTCGGCAATCGTCAGCAGGTTGCACGCCTGGATCACCGGCTTGCCGCCGATCTGGACCGCTTGCGGGTTCGCCTTTTCCTTGATCGGAGCGGGGTCCGGGTACTGCGAGTTCGCATAACCCGGCCGTTGCACGGTCTGGCCGTCGGCGTTCGGGTCCTTCGCGTTCTCGCGGTCCGATCCGGAGAATCCGCTGCACGACGTGACCAGCATCAGCGTCGCGACACCGATCGGCCACAGCCCGGTTTTCCACTTCACTGTATTTATCCCCCCACAGGATATTTTTTTGTGTACTCCCCGCTCAGCTCGCGGGCAGGAACCCGATCCGCTCGTAGACCGACGCCAGCGTGGCCGACGCGACCTCACGGGCCCGGTGCGCGCCCGCGGCGAGGATCCGGTCCAGCTCGGCGACATCGTCCAAATAGGACTGGACGCTCTCCTGCAGCGGCGTGACCCAGTCGACCAGCACCTCGGCGAGGTCCTTCTTGAGATCGCCGTAACCCTTGCCCTCGTAGGCGGTTTCGAGGTCGGCGACGGTCCGGTCGGTCAGCGCGGAGTAGATCGTGAGCAGGTTGGAGACGCCCGCCTTCTCCTCGCGGTCGAAGCGGACCTCGCGGCCGGTGTCGGTGACCGCGGAACGGATCTTCTTCGCCGAGCGCTTCGGGTCCTCGAGCAGCTCGATCAGCCCGTTTCCGGTCGCCGCCGACTTGCTCATCTTCGAGGTCGGTTCCTGCAGGTCGTAGATCTTCGCGGTGTCCTTGACGATGAACGGCTCCGGCATGACGAACGTCTTGCCGAACCGGCTGTTAAACCGCTGCGCGAGGTTGCGGGTCAGCTCGAGATGCTGCCGCTGGTCCTCGCCGACCGGCACCGCGTTCGTCTGGTACAGCAGGATGTCCGCGGCCATCAGCACCGGGTAGGTGAACAGGCCGACGCTCGCGTGGTCGCTGCCCTGCTTGGCGGCCTTGTCCTTGAACTGGGTCATCCGCCCGGCCTCGCCGAAGCCGGTCTGGCATTCGAGCACCCAGCTCAGCTGAGCGTGCTCGGGCACGTGGCTCTGCACGAACAACGCGCTGCGCTCCGGGTCGACCCCGATGGCGAGCAACTGCGCGGCCGAACGCCGCGTCCGCTCGAGCAGCACCTTGGGATCCTGCTCGACGGTGATCGCGTGCAGGTCGACGACGCAGTAGAAGGTCTCGTGGGTGTCCTGCAGCCGCACCCACTGGCGCAGGGCGCCCAGGTAGTTGCCGAGGTGGAAGGAGTCGGCTGTCGGCTGGATCCCGGAAAGCACCCGCAGGCGCCCGTTCTGTTCGTCGGACACGCCCGGGATTCTTTCAGGCTGCGAAGAAGCCCCTGCCGCGGGCCCGGCGGTTCGCGGGACGGACGGGCAGACGGGACGTTTCGCCGCCCTCCGCGCGGGTATCTGCTCTCGGGAGAGAGCGTCGCCGAAGAGATTGAGGGGTGGATGTGCAGCTCAGGTCGCCGATACCGCGGTGTGGGGAGAGCGGCGAAGACGACCGGGGCCGCAAGTGACTCAACCGGCGGCGTGGAAAGCATGGCGAAGTTCGCCGCTCGGCCGGGAAAGATCTTGCTGCCGGAGAACCGGCCAGCTGACTAGGACTGCCGCAGGTTGAGCGCGGCGGGAGCCGGTTCCAGCGGCCGGGTCTCCTCGTCAAGAGCCCCCGCGGCAGCGACCGCCTCGAGTGCCTTCGCGCGGGCCTTGCGGCGCTGCCGGACGACGCCCAGCGCCATCCCGATGACGCCGAAACCCACCGCGACCAGGCCGACCGGTCCGAGCATCCCGAACCCGGCCGACGTCGTCTCCGCCCGGACGACGCTGTCGTCCGCGAACGCCGTCGCACCCGTCCCGACGGCCGCGACCAGCACCGTCGCCAGCACTGCCAGGACTCGCCCGCCCGCGACGACCAGGGAACGCCCGCCACGGACAGCCCGGCGAACCGGAGTCCGCTCGGCCGACTCCGCCCCGAGCACCCCCGATGGGGTGACGGACGAGCGAAGCGCTGGACGGCCAAGAGCCAGCGTGGACCGTGTCACGAACCGGCCTGGGTTGCGCACCGGAGTGCCTCCCGCGAGGTGACTGTTCTGAACGAGCGCCTCACCCGTAAGGATGAGTTCTCGACGTGCTACTGGTCAGAAAACTACCGAGCGTGTCAAGACCTGTCGGATCTGATCAACTCGGGAGCCGAGGCTAGCGCCCACTCGGGGAGTAACCGAGGCCGCCCCTGCGGTCTCGGTGTCGTCGGTGGTCAGCGCCGTGCGCCGTGCGCGGAACCACGCACAGTGTCCTCGGTCCCCGGCAAACCGGACAGAATCACCCTGCAGAACAAACCCGAACTACCCTCAGCAGGCTTCACCCACTAGTCACCAGCAGGACAACCAGGCTCAGCCCGGGAACGGCACGTCGTACGTCGCGGTGACCGGCGCGTGGTCCGACCAGCGCTGGTCGTAGGACTCTGCCCGTTCGACCACCACGGACGTCACCTTCTCTGCCAGGCCGGGCGTCGCCAGCTGGCAGTCGATGCGCCAGCCCGAGTCGTTGTCGAACGCCTTGCCCCGGTAGGACCACCACGTGTAGGGACCGGGGCCCTCGGGGTCGAGCCGACGCTGCACGTCGGCATAGCCCGCTTCGTAGACGCGGCCCATCCACTCGCGCTCCTCCGGCAGGAACCCGGAGTTCTTCTGGTTGCCGCGCCAGTTCTTGAGGTCGACGGTGTCGTAGGCGATGTTCCAGTCGCCGACCACGACGACCTCCCGGCCCTCCGCGGCCGCCTTCGCGCGCAGCTCGACCAGGTACGGCAGGAACGCGGCCATGAAGCGTTCCTTCTCGTCCTGCCGCTCGGTGCCGACGTCGCCGCTCGGCAGGTACAGGCTCGCGACGATCACGCCGGGCAGGTGCATTTCCAGGTACCGCCCGCTGTCCTCGAACTCGGGCTCGCCGAACCCGGTCCGCACCTCGTCCGGCTCGACGCGGCTGTACAGCGAGACGCCGTTGCGTCCCTTCGCGACCGAGGGCGCATGCGCGGCGAACCACCCCTCCGGCGCGACGACGGACGCGGGCAGCTGCGCGGCCTCAGCCCGCACTTCCTGACACGCGACGACATCCGCCTCGGTGGCGGCCAGCCACTCGACGAAGCCCTTCTTGACGGCAGCCCGGAGACCATTGACGTTGACAGTGGAGACGATCAGCACCCCGCGCACGCTACCCGCCGGGTCCGACAATTTTCCGCGCGCGGCGGGTCCGGCGAGGTCCAGAATGACCGCCATGCCTCGCTTGACCGTCCTCGGCAGCTGCGGCGCCTGGCCCGAACCCGGCCGCGCCTGCGCCGGATTCCTGCTGTCCCACGAGGACTTCCACGTCGCACTCGACCTCGGCTACGGAGCCGCCCCGCGACTCTTCCAGCGCGTCGCCGCCGACCGGCTCGACGCGATCGTCGTCACGCACGAGCACCCCGATCACCTCGCGGACGTCAGCGCACTCGGCCGGGCCCGCCACTACACGACCGACCGCAAGCTCCCGCTGCACTGCACTCCCGGCAGCGTGCGCCGGCTCGCCGCGATGGAGCCCAACCCGGCCCCCGACGAGAACTTCGACCTCCACGACCTCGGCCCCGACACCGACCTCGGCCCGTTCCGGCTCACCACCGCGCTCCTGCCGCACCACGTGCCGAACTACGGCGTCCGGCTCACCACACGCGGCTACACCCTCGCCTACACGGGCGACACCGGTCCCGCTCCGCACCTGACCGACCTGGCCCGCGACGCCGACGTCCTCATCTGCGAAGCAACCCTGCAAGGCGCGCCGCCGGACGGTCCCCGGTACCTGATGACCGCCGCGGAAGCAGGCCGACTCGCCGCCGCGGCGAATGTCCGTACGCTGTTGCTCACGCATTTTTGGCCCGGTTCCGACCGCGCGGTTTCGGTAGCCGAAGCCCGCGCCGAGTTCGCCGGGGAAGTACTCGCCGCGGAAGAAGGACTCATGCTGAATCACGCATAATCGCGCGTTCCGCACAACAAACGCGATCACCGTTCACCCTGAACGCTTTCACCCCGGTGCCGCGCGGCGCAAAAGAGCAGCCGCATCGGCAATCGCGAACGCCCAGAGCCGTCCGGACGCATCGGTTCAACCGACCGGCGCATTCCCGCGTGGACAACCGAAGCCTTCCCGCCACATGGGACGAATCAGCGGACAACTATCGGCCCGGACCCGCACCAAGCTCAGCAGCCGCTCGGCCCCGGCCGAACCACGCGTCGCAGCAAACCCAGCAACCACGCGAACCTAAGCGCGGCAACAGACTCCGCGCGCTGCTGTGTCAGCGCACCACCGGCTCAGCACCTCAGCCAGGCTCCAGTACGAACCAGACTCAGCACTTGGCCCCGGACACCGGCGTCACGAAGCTGTCCGCGACCCACTTGCCGTCGGCGACCTTCCGGAACCCGTTCTGCACCACGGGTTGCGCGTCGAATTCCGCGCCGCGCAAGTACTTCCCGACGACCTTCCCGTTGCCCGCGGCGGTTTCCCGCGCGTTGAGCACGTCGGCGGTCACCGAGACCTTGCAGCCGGTCGGGGATCCCTGCGCGTCGGCCTGGCCTTTCTGGCCGAACGCGTAGATGACCACGACCGCGGCGACGACTCCGATAATAATCAGTGTCTTCTTGGGCAAACCCAGAATCACGGCCGCTCCTCAGTCGCGAAAAACCCCTCGTCCAGAGTAGGCAGTCCGACCCGGCCCGGACAGGTTCGCGACCCCATTCCACCCGGAGGTGCCAATCCTGTCACCGACACATCACGAAGAGTGACAAAAAAGAGAAGGGCACCTCGGAAGACTCCTCCGAGGTGCCCTTCTCGCAAAAACGGCTAAAGAAAGATCAGCCCTGCGCGATCTTCTTGGCCAGGTTCTCGTCCAGCGTCGCGAGGAAGTCCTCGGTCGTCTGCCATTCCTGGTCCTTGCCGACCAGCAGCGCGAGGTCCTTGGTCATCTTGCCGCCCTCGACGGTGTCGACGACGACCTGCTCCAGCTTGTTCGCGAAGCCGATGAGCTCCGAGTTGCCGTCCAGCTTGCCGCGGTGCTCGAGGCCGCGGGTCCACGCGTAGATCGAGGCGATCGGGTTCGTGGAGGTCGGCTTGCCCTGCTGGTGCTGGCGGTAGTGCCGGGTGACCGTGCCGTGCGCGGCCTCGGCCTCGACGGTCTTGCCGTCCGGCGTGCGCAGCACCGAGGTCATCAGGCCGAGCGAACCGAAGCCCTGCGCGACGGTGTCGGACTGGACGTCGCCGTCGTAGTTCTTGCACGCCCAGACGTAGCCGCCCTCCCACTTGAGCGACGCGGCGACCATGTCGTCGATCAGCCGGTGCTCGTAGGTGATGCCCTTGGCGTCGAAGTCCGACTTGAACTCGGTCTCGAAGATCTCCTGGAACACGTCCTTGAACATGCCGTCGTAGGCCTTGAGGATGGTGTTCTTGGTCGAGAGGTAGACCGGGTACTCGCGGTCGAGGCCGTACTGCAGCGACGCGCGCGCGAAGTCCTCGATCGACTTGCGGTAGTTGTACATCCCCATCGCGACGCCGCCGCCCTCGGGGAAGTTCGCGACCTGGAACTCCATCGGCTCGGAGCCGTCTTCGGGGGTGTAGGTCATCGTCAGGGTGCCCGGGCCGGGGACCTTGAAGTTGGTGGCCTTGTACTGGTCGCCGTGCGCGTGGCGGCCGATGATGATCGGCTTGGTCCAGCCGGGTACCAGCCGGGGCACGTTGCGCATGACGATCGGCTCGCGGAAGATCACGCCGCCGAGGATGTTGCGGATGGTCCCGTTCGGGGACACCCACATCTTCTTGAGGCCGAACTCCTCCACGCGCGCCTCGTCGGGCGTGATCGTGGCGCACTTGACGCCGACGCCGTGCTGCTTGATGGCGTTGGCGGCGTCGACCGTGATCTGGTCGTCGGTGCGGTCCCGCTCCTCGATGCCCAGGTCGTAGTAGTCCAGGTTGACGTCCAGGTACGGGTGGATCAGCTTGTCCTTGATGAACTGCCAAATGATGCGGGTCATCTCGTCGCCGTCGAGTTCGACAACGGTGCCCTGGACCTTGATCTTGGCCATGAGCAGCGGTGCTCCTTCCGCGGATCTTCGCGTTCGCTTCTTCGCTCTCCGATAGCGGTACAAGCGTACTGCTTAACAGAGCTGGATGGTTCCAGAAGTGGTCGGAATCAAGTCTCTACCACCCTTGACCCGGCCTGCCGACCGGGCACGACTGCGGAACCAGCCGAGCGGGCCGCCCGTCCCATCGCGGCAAGCACCGCACTGGGAGGTCCCGCCATGTCATACCCCGAGCCGTACTCCGTTTATCCCCCCGCGGGCGGCCCGGTCGCCGCACCGGCGGGCAGCCGGGCGGTGGCGCGCGTGCTCAGCGGGCTGTGCGGGCTCGCCCTCACCCCGGTCGCGCTCGGGCTGCTGGCCTACGGCAGCTACCTGCACCAGCGGCAGATCGCGGCTTCGTTCGCCGAACACGGGGACGCCCTCGGCATCACGTTGGCGGTGGCGGGCGCGGTGCTCCTGTTCGGGGTCGCCGTGCTCGGCGCGTGGTCGGGAACCGGGCCGATCGCCGGCGGGCTGGTGTGGTGCCTGGTTCCGGGGGTGATCACGCTGGTGGCGCCGCGCTCGGCGTTCGATCTGCTCGACCTGCTGCCGCGCGGCGAGATGACCGTGGGCGTGGCCGGGTGGATGTCGTCGGGCGCGCTGCTCGGCACCGGGTTCCTGCTGGTCGGCACGGGTCTGGCGGTCCGGCTGGCGCGTCGGCGCAGGTAGCGGCGGACCGGCGCGGGCCCGGTGAGACTATTTGCAGATGGGATTGTTCACCGTAGCCGAGGCCCGCACCGAGCTCGCCCGGTTGCTTCCCGTGCTCGCCGAGCTGATCCGGGTCCGCGCCGACGCCGCCGAACTCGCCGCGTCGCTGCGCCCGGGCGGGCGGGACACCAGCCTCGGCGGCCTGCCGGAGTGGAAGGCCGCGCAGGCGAGGCTGGACGACCTGATGACCGCGATCCAGGCGACCGGGGCGGAACTGAAGGGGTTCGCCCCGCTGCTGGTGGACTTCCCGGCTTCGCTCGACGGCGACGACGTCCTGTTGTGCTGGCTCGAGGGCGACCGCGAACTGTCCTGGTACCACCGGGCCGACCTCGGTTTCGCCGGCCGTCGCCGATTGCCCGGATAATCACTGGTCAACCGCACTACGGTGGCTAGGTGAGCACACTTTTCGACGCCGACGCGGCGGGATACGACGAGGACACCTTCCACCCGTATGTGGCCGAGCAGCTGATCGGCGGCCTGGCCCCCAAGCCCACTCTCCTGGTCGACGTCGCCGCCGGCACCGGCGCGGCAGCCTTCGCGGCACTGCGCCTGGAACCGGCCGCGGTATTCGCGATCGACCTCTCCCCCGCGATGATCGAGATCGCCCGCGCCAAGGCCGCCGACCGCGACCCGGACGGCCGGATCACCTGGCAGGTCGGCTCCGCGGTCCCGCTGCCGATCGGCGACGGCGAGGCGGACGCGGTCGTCTGCGCGTCGGCGCTGCATTTCCTGGGCGCGCGCGCCTTGACCGACTGGCGGCGAGTGCTGCGTCCGGGCGGGAAGCTGGCGTTCAGCGTGGTGTCGGCGGAACGCTTCAAGCCGACCGGCAAGTTCGCTGACGTGTTCCCGCGAGACCTGCGCGTCCCGGGCACCCTCGAGGAAGCCGCCGCGCTGGCCACCGACGCCGGGTTCAGCTCGGCGAAGGCACAGCACGTGACGCTCGATCAGGGCGACCGGGTACGGCAGGTTTTCGCGGTGTTCGCGGAGGCTTAACGGTGGAAGTGCACCTCGCCGCGGGTAGCCGCGGCGGGGGCGCAGTGCAGGACGAAGGTGACGTCGAGGTCCGTGACGGCACCGTCGGCCGCACGGGTTAGGCGGGAGACGGTGAAGTCGGCGGTCGCGTCCGGAAGTGCGCAAGCGCGCGTGCCGCCCGCCTGGGTCCCGCGGAACGCGATGAAGCTAGGAGTCGCGAGCTGCGGCGAATTCTGCGGCCGGACAGCGGCGTTCGAGTAAGTCCCCTCGTGCAGCTGCTGTCCGGCAGGCGCGCTGAGCTCCAGCCGGGCCCAATCCCAGCCGTCGAGCGTCTCGGCGTCCACTTTCACCGCGCCGTCGTGCTCCCAGGCCGTGACCTCGTCGACGGTCCAGGAAGCACTGCCTTCAAACGCGTAAGCGCCTTCGTCCGAGGTGTAGCCGAACCCGGCCGCCGGATCCGCGTGCGCGGCCGATGCCGTCCCGAACGCGATACCCGTCGCAGCGACGAGCGCCAAGATTCTTCGCATGATTCCCCTCCCCTGGGTCGCTGCCGATCTTGGCAGGATTCCCTGCGCCGCGGCGGAAAATCCCCCATTCAGCCGTGCAGCTGAGCGCCCTTGAGGATCTTGTCCACCGCGTTCTTCGGCCCATGCACGGCCATCCCCGCCAACGCCAGCTTCTCCCTCGGCACCGCCCGCACCGCGGCGCGATTGTCGACGTCATTGCCGGTCTGGAACAGCTCGTCGGTGAAGATCGAGAACCGCAGACCCCGCGAGAGCGCGCGGCTGTGCGCCAGCGCGAGCGTCTCCGCGGTGCCGGAGAACACGAGTACCGGCTGGCGGAACATTGGCAGGTACTCGGTGTCGTCGGCGTCGAGGTAGGGCTCGCCGATCAGTTCGGGCGTCGTGTGCGCCACGCCGCTCACCAGGAACGCCGTGACGTTCAGCCGTTGCCACGAGGCCAGGTCGTCCCGCAGCAGCACGGCGATCTTCGTGTCGAATCGGTTCATGCGGGACAGCGTCGGCCCGGCGCCGCGTGCGGGTCTTGTACGTTTTGAACATGACGGTGTCGGCTTGGCGCCCTCCGGTGCCCGGGATCGCCGAGGCGTTCCACGCCCGGTTCACCGACCACGCCTACCCCGCGCACACGCACGACACCTGGACGCTGCTGATCGTCGACGACGGCGCGATCAGCTACGACCTCGACCGGCACCACCACGGTGCCCTCGGCACGGCCGTCACCCTGCTGCCGCCGAACGTCGCGCACGACGGGCGCGCCGCGACCAGCCACGGCTTCCGCAAACGCGTGCTCTACCTCGACGCCGACGTCCTCGGCGACGACCTGATCGGGGCCGCCGTCGACCAGCCGAGCCTGCCGGATCCGTTGCTGCGCACCAGAATCCACCAGCTGCACCAGTCGCTGGCCGAACCGCTGGAAGCCGAAAGCCGCCTAGCCCTGGTCGCCGAGCGGCTGCGCACCCATCTCGGCCGCTTGACGGTGGCGCCGCCCGACCGCAGCCTGGCCGACGACCTGCGCGACCTCCTGGACGAACGCCTGCCCGATTCCCTGACGCTGGCCGACGCCTCCGAGGCATTGGGCGCGCACCCCGTCCACCTGGTCCGCGCCTTCGGCCGCCGTTTCGGGCTGCCGCCGCACCGGTACGTCACCGGCCGCCGCGTCGACCACGCCCGCCGCCTCCTGCTCGACGGCACCCCGCCCGCCGCCGTCGCCACGACCGCAGGGTTCACCGACCAAGCCCACCTGACCCGGCACTTCCGCCGCTACCTCGGCACCACCCCGGCCCGCTTCGCACGCGGCTGACCGGGCGGTTTGTGCGAAGATGGCCCCATGCTGCGCGAACTGCACCTGACCGGCGACCCGGCGGCCGACAAGCTGCTCAACGACGACCCGTTCGCCCTGCTCACCGGGATGCTGCTGGACCAGCAGTACCCGATGGAGCACGCCTTCGCGGGCCCGCGGAAGATCGCCGACCGCATGGACGGCTTCTCGCTGCAGAAGATCGCCGCCACCGACGTCGAGGCATTCGTCGAGATGTGCGTCGTCCCGCCCGCGATCCACCGCTACGGCGGCTCGATGGCGCGCCGGGTGCACGCGCTGGCGCTGCACATCATCGAAAACTACGACGGCCGCACCGAAAGCATCTGGCTGGACGGCCGCCCCAAGCCGGACGGCGAAGAGGTGCTGAAGCGACTCAAGGCACTGCCCGGTTTCGGCGAGCAGAAGGCGAAGATATTCCTGGCACTGCTGGGCAAACAGCGCGGCGTCGCCCCGAAGGGCTGGCGCGAAGCCGCAGGCGCATACGGCGACCGCGGCTCCCGCCGGTCCATCGCGGACGTGACGGACGCCAAGACGCTCGGCGAGGTACGCGCGTTCAAGAAGGCCGCGAAGGCCGCCGCCAAGGCGAACTGACTCAGCCTCGCGCGAACACGCGGATCTTGAGCCGCCCGGCAACTGGGCGAACCGATACAGTGGGCTGTGTCGAGGACGAATCCACATCATGAAGGAGGGGCCGTGGTCGACAAGTTCGCCGATCCGCTGCTGACTCCCAAAGAAGTGGCTCGGCACCTGCAGATTCCTCAGTCCACCATGTACTACTGGCTCGGCGAGAAGGCAGACGGTACGCCGCTGGTGCACCGAGTCGAACCGGAACGACATGGCAGGCCGTCAGTTCCGTTTGTCGCCGTGATCGAGGCCTACGTGCTTCGAGCGCTGCGCGATCTCGGACTGACCAAACGAAAGATCCGTGACGCCGCTGCTGAGGTTCGTCGGTCGTTTCACACGCCGTATGCACTGGCGACGAAGCAGATCGCAACCGACGGAGTGGACATCTTCCTCCACTACGCGGACGGGGACCTCGCGCGCGTCGGAGATGGTCAGCGACCGTTCCGCGAGATCATCAACGATTACCTGCATTTCATTGAATGGGACGCTGCGGACGGTTTCGCCGGAAGCCTGCGCCTCCGGCAGTACCCCGATGTGGCACCGGTGGTGATCGACCCACGGTTCGGATGGGGCACGCCCGTTGTCGAGTCGACGAAGGTACCGGTCGACGCCGTCGTCGATCTTTGGCTGGCCGGCGAATCCTTCACCGACGTCGCTTACGAATACGGTCTCACTTCGGAACAGGTCGAAGCGATCTGCAGAGTAGGCCGTGCCGCCTGAGTTTTTCCTCGATCGAGGGCTAGGACGAAGGCTGGCCGAAGAGCTGACCGACCTCGGCTGGATCGTGCACCGAGCAGCCGCGCACTTCCCGGACGATGCCCAACACGTCGCCGACGAGGACTGGCTGGACTACGGCCTGGCCCGGGGATGGTCGCCATTGTGCAAAGACGGCCGGATCAAAGGTCGTGACACGGAACGCGCACCGCTGGAGACGTACGGCGGGGTTCTTTTCTATCTCGACAACCAACGCCTCAGGGTCGACGACATGGTGGCTCGATTCGAGCAGCATCGGCAAGCGATCCACCGGGCCGTAGCACGTGGCGGCCCGCGCGCATACGCAGTCGGTGCGCACAGCCTGCGTGCAACCTGGCCATGACTCGTCAGGCCGTCTGACTCAGCCTCGCGCGAACCAGACCACGTCCGGTTCCCCGCGCGGCACCGGAATCTCCACCACGTCCACCTCGGCGAACCGCTCCCGCAGGCGAGCCGTGAACCCCGGTGCCGCGCCCGCGCTCCACACCGCCAGCACCCCGTCTGGGCGCAGCAGCTGAGACAACCGCTCCAGGCCGGAAGCCGCGTACAGCGACGCATTCCCCTCGGTGACCGTCCACTCTGGACCGTTGTCGATGTCCAGGCACAGCGCGTCGAACGTCTCGCTCGTCGTCCGCAGCCACTCCAGCAGGTCCGCCTCGACCACCGTCACCCGCGGGTCGGCCAGCGCCGCGCCGTGCACCTCGCGCAGCGGACCGGTGCGGTTCCAGGCGATCACGGCAGGTTCGCGTTCCACGACCACGACCTCGGAAACCGCACTGTGGTCCAGCGCGGCACGCAGCGAGAACCCGACGCCGAGGCCGCCGATCAGCACTCGGGCGCCGGGTGCGAGCCGGTCGGCCGCTCCGGTCACGAGCAGCCGTTCCGACTCGCCGTTGCGGGTGTCCATCAGGAACATCCCGTTTTCGATCACCTCGAACTCGGCGCCGTCGCGCCGCAGCACCAGTTCGCCGCCGTGCCCGGGCACGGTTTCCAGTACCTCTGCCACGCCCGGCAGCTTCTCAGACCGCGACCTCTTCGCGGACCTCAGCCCGCTTCCGCGCGCCCCAGAAGAACACGACCACCAGCATCGCCGCGGCGGCGAGGATCGCGGCGATCTCCGGCAGGACGGTCGGCCCGGCCGAGGTCAGCACCGCGCCGCCGACAACGCCGGACAGCCCGACACCCAGGTAGATCGCCGACGCGTTGAGCGACAGCGCAAGCCCGGCGTGCCCCGGCGACAACTCGATGAGCCGGTGCTGCAACGGCGGACTGAACGACCAGTTCGCCAAGCCCCACACGAACAACGTGATCCCGGCCCCGACGACGGTCGTCGCGGTGAACGGCAGCAGCACCATCACGGCGGTGAACCCGATGAGCACGATCAGCAGCGGCTTGCGCGCACCCCACCGGTCGGCCGCGCGGCCGCCGGCGAAGTTGCCGATCGCGCCGCCGATGCCGTAGCAGAACAGCAGCACCGTGATCGTCCCGCCGGAAACGCCCGCGGTCGCGGACAGCACCGGCGACACCAGCGTGTAGACCATGAACGCAGCGAGGCAGGCGAGCGTGGTGGTGACCAGTAGCGCGACCACCCGCTTGTCCCGTGCGACCGCGAACCGCTCGGCGAGCCCGACCACCGGCGGCGGCGCGACCTTCGGCAACGCGACCTGCACGCCGATCGCACCGAGCAGCGAAAGGATGCCGACGAACAGGAACGCGCCCTCGTAGCCGAACTGCTGGGAGATCACGCTGCCCAGCGGAACGCCGAAGATCAACGCGATGGTGAGTCCCCCGAACACCAGCGACACAGCTCGTCCGCGACGTTCCGGCGTGGTCAGTTCAGCCGCGACGGCAGTGGCGGCCGGGGTGTAGACGGCGGCCCCGATCGCCGTGACGACCCGCGCGATGAGCAGCGTGGTGTACCCCGGCGCGACGGCCGCGAAGATGTTCCCGACCGCGGCCACCGCGAGCGCGGCGACCAGCAGCGTGCGCCGTTCCCACCGGCCGGTAGCGGCGGCGAACAACGGCGAGCCCACCGCGTACGCGATGGCGAACGAGGTGACGAGCTGCGCCGCGGCCGTCGCGGAGATGTGCAGTTCGGAGGTGAGCGCCGGCAACAGCCCGGCCACGATGTAGCCGCTGGTGCCGACGCCGAAGGCCCCGAACGCGAGCACCGAGTTCCGGGCCGCCGCCGAGGACGAGACGCTGGACATGAATGTTCCCCCAAGGAAACCTGAACGGATAGTTCGACGAACGTCGTAGTTCGATGACGACCGTACACGGACCCGCCGACAATTTCGACAGTCGTCGTACTATGGACACATGCCCGCCTCTGTGCCCCTGCCTCCGCTCGCCTATCCCGACCGCGACGAGATCACGGTCGAAGCGGTACTGCGCGCGCTGGCCGACCCGGTCAGGCTGGCGATGGTCCGGCAGCTGGCGAACTCCGAAACGGAGATCTCGTGCAGCGGTTTCGAGGTGCCGGTGACCAAGTCCACACTCACCCATCACCTCGCGACCCTGCGCCAGGCCGGGGTGATCGTCGGCCGCCAGGAAGGCACGACCCGGTACAACTCGTTGCGCCGCAATGATCTCGACGCACTGTTCCCCGGCCTGCTCGACGGCGTGTTGGCCGCGCCCCGCTGACCGGTCGCGCTACGTGGCGGGCCTCACCCGAATACCGGGATGACAAGGCCGCCCTCCATCGGTTCAACTAGAGCGAGACAGCACGACGACGTCGGGGCTGTCTAGTTTTTTGCCCTCGTTCTAAAGCGCTTCAGAAGCCTGGTCCCCAGGCGCTGAGCAATCGTTTTCTCCAAGAAGGGAGAGCCGTGCCCGTCGCGTTGCTCGCGCTCGCCGTCGGTGCCTTCGGCATCGGTACCACCGAGTTCGTGATGATGGGTGTGCTGCCTCTGACCGCCGCGGACTTCCACATCGACATCCCGTCCGCGGGCTACTTCATCTCCGCGTACGCGCTCGGCGTGGTGATCGGCGCGCCGCTGCTCACCGCGCTGGCGGTCCGGTTGCCGCGCAAAACCATGCTGCTGGCGATGATGGGCCTGTTCACGGTCGGCAACGCGCTGTTCGCGCTCTCGCCGAACCAGGACTTCGGCATCGCGTTCCGGTTCCTCGCCGGCCTGCCGCACGGCGCGTTCTTCGGCGCGGGCGCGGTCGTCGCGTCCAGCCTCGCGCAGCCGGGCCAGCGCGCGAAGGCCGTGTCGATGATGTTCATGGGCCTGACGCTGGCGAACGTCATCGGCGTCCCGCTCGGCACGCTGCTCGGCCAGCAGGTCGGCTGGCGCGCGACGTTCGGCGTCGTCGCGGTGATCGGCCTGCTCGCCATCGCCGCCATCGCGAAACTGGTACCGCACCAGGGCCGCCCGGCCGACCCGTCGATCCGCGGCGAACTCGGCGCGTTCCGGCGCCCGCAGGTGTGGCTGGCGCTGGCGATCGTGATGTTCGGACTCGGCGGCGTGTTCGCCTGCATGTCCTATATCGCGCCGATGCTGACGGACGTCGCCGGTTACTCGCCCGCCAACGTCACGGTGCTGCTTTCGCTGGCCGGTGTCGGCATGACGATCGGCAACTACCTCGGCGGACGGCTCGCGGACAAGGCGCTGATGCCGAGCCTGTACGTCGCGCTGCTCGCGCTCGCGACCGTGCTCGCGATCTTCACCGTGACCGCACAGGGCAAGGTCGGCGCGGCGGTCACGATCTTCTTCGTGGGCGTCGCGGGCTTCATGATCGGCCCGATGATGCAGGCCCGGATCATGGAGAAGGCGGGCGGCACGCCGTCGCTGGTCTCGGCGGCGGTGCAGTCCGCGTTCAACATCGCCAACTCGATCGGCGCCTACCTCGGCGGCCTCGTCATCGCAGGCGGACTCGGCCTACTGGCCCCGAACTGGGTCGGCTCACTGCTCGCCGTGCTCGGCGTATCCATCGCCGCGGTGTCCGGGCTGCTGGACCGACGCGAAGCGCGAGTCGAGAAAGAACTCGCGCTCGCGTCCTGACCGCGCTTGCTCAGGAGGAGGCGTCGAACGGGCCGCCGACGATCGACAGCGAGATGTAGAGCACCGCGGCGCACAACGCGCCGTAGGTGAGGATGTCGACGGCCCTGCCGCGGATCGCGAGCAGTCCGGCGCGCTCCTCCGGCAGCACCGCCCGCAGCACCCCGGCCACGAACAAAGCCACGCCGACCAGCGCCGCGCCCTCGCGCCAGTGGTACTGCAGCGCGCGCACCACAGCCGCCGCCAGCAGCAGCATGATCACCGCGAACGGCACGTGGACGAGCCAGGGACGATCGCCGCGGTGCCGTTGCCCGGTCATCGCCATCAGCGGGCGGCCGCGCGTTCCGCAGCCTCGACCACGTTCGTGACCAGCATCGCCCGCGTCATCGGGCCCACGCCGCCGGGGTTCGGCGACAGCCAGCCGGCCACCTCGGCGACCGCCGGGTCGACGTCGCCGGTGAGCTTGCCGTCGACGTGCGAAACGCCGACGTCCAGCACCGCCGCGCCGGGCTTGACCATGTCCGGCTTGATGATCCCGGGCACGCCCGCCGCGGCGATCACGATGTCCGCGCGGCGCACCTCGGCGGCCAGGTCGCGGGTGCCGGTGTGGCAAAGCGTGACGGTCGAGTTTTCGCTGCGCCGGGTGAGCAACAGACCGAGCGTGCGGCCGACGGTGATCCCGCGGCCGACCACGGTGACCTGCGCGCCGTTCAGCTCGACGCCGTGCCGCTTGAGCAGCTCGATGATCCCGTAAGGGGTGCACGGCAGCGCGCCCGCTTCGCCGAGCACGAGCCGGCCGAGGCTGATCGGCGCGAGTCCGTCGGCGTCCTTCTCCGGGTCGATGCGCTCCAGGACGCGGTTCGCGTCGAGGTGCTTCGGCAACGGCAGCTGGACGAGGTAGCCGTGACAGGCCGGGTCCGCGTTCAGCTCGTCGATGACGGCCTCGAGCTTCTCCTGGGAGATGTCCGCGGGCAGGTCGCGGCGGATCGAGTTGACGCCGATCTTCGCGCTGTCCGCGTGCTTCATCTTCACGTAGGAGTGGGAGCCGGGGTCGTCGCCGACCAGCACCGTGCCCAGCCCAGGGGTGATCCCCTTCTCCGCGAGCGCGGCCACACGCGGGCGCAGCTCTGCGAAAATGGCGTTCTTCGTGGCCTTGCCGTCGAGAATCTTCGCCGTCACGGCGGCCATTGTCGCAGAGCCGCCGGAGACTGCCGGTCAGGAGTGGGTTCTGCACTCTGTGTGTCCGCGACACCACCCGATCGGCCCGCGCGTCTTCCGTCGAATCAGCCGTCCCGGGTCTTAAGCTGGAGGGGCTCCACCGCATCACCCACCCAGGCGTGTGACCCGTGCCATATCGCGTCCGTCGAGGTCAGCGGGCTCGTCCACCGGCCTGAGGGTGGCAAAAGCCCTATGCGGGGTGCGTTCGTGCGCGCGAACAGTCAAAATGTTCTCTGTGGCACAACCGACGACGCAGCTGAACGCGACGGAGCAGGACACTCTGGTCAAGCAGATCGGACTGGCCCTGCTGCGCGCCGCCCCGCGCGACTGGCGCAAAGTCTCCGCGGAGTACCGAGCCGTCGGCAGGTACCACGAGCTGACCGGCGAGATCGTGCTCGAGGACGGCTCCGCACAGGAATGGATCGCGACGCACGACATCGCGACCCTGTTCGGCAGACTCCGCGCGGGCATGTACCGCGACGGCCGCGGCACCTGGTTCAACGCGCGCTACCAGCTGGACCACCCCTCCAGCTACAACCTCGAATACAACCGCGACGAGCCCGGCTGGCACCTCGCCCCGCCGCCGCAGGCGTACTCCGACGAGCTGCGCATGTTCCCGCGCACCGAGGAGAACGTCCCCGAGTGGCTGATCCGCCGGATGTCCGGCCTCGGCCCGGAACAGCCCGGACCGCACTTCCGCATTGCCCGGATCTTCGACACCATCGGCCCGGCAGGCCGCCCGGTGATCAACCGCCCTGACCTGGACGTCGACGAGCAAGACCGGCTGCTGGACTACCTGGACCACGCCCCGGTCGTGGTCCAGGACCGCGGCTACGACATCGACCGTCTCGCCCAGACCCCCGAAGCGACGGTCCCCGTCGCCTTCCACAGCGACGGTCACTGGATCTGGCCGGCCGCGGTCAACTTCTACCTCCGCACGTACGGCGTCTCGCCGGAAGCGGACCTGATCGAACACATCCGGGCGAACGCGTTCCAGCTTCCGCAGGTGGACGAGCTGACCCTGCAGGGTGCGGCGGCGTACCTGACTCGCGGGAGCCAGACTCCGCAGCAACGACCCGCGCCTGGCGGACCTGGTGCTGGCGGTCCCGGGGCTGGCGGCCCCGGTGCCGGTGGTCCCGGGGCTGGCGGGCCTGGTGTGGGCGGTCCCGGCGCTAGTGGTCCTGGTGCGGGCGGCCCTGGTGCCGGAGCTCCCGGCGCGGGCGGGCCTGGCGCGAGTGGTCCCGGTTCCGGCGGTCCTGGCGGCCCCGGCTCGGGCGCTACTGGTCCCGGTGGTCCTGGCGCGGCTGGTGGGCCAGTCGGTGCTGGCGCAACGGGCGGCCCCGGCGGACCTAACGGCACTGGTGGCGCAGGCACCGCCGGTGGCCCCGGCGGTGCTGGTGCACCCGGCGGTCCGAACGGAGTCGGCGGACCGACTTCGGGCGGCCCCGGCGGATTCGACGCCAACGGACCTGGTTCCGGCAGCCCCAGCGCTGACGGCCCCGGCTCTGGTGGCCATGGCGCAGCCGGAGTCGGAGCAGCCGCCGCTGGGCTCGGCGCGGCCGGTCTGGGAGCAGCCGCACTCGGTGCGGCAGGCGAGTCTGGACCAGGCAGTCACGACAACTTCCACCCAGCCGACGACTTCAGCGACCCCGGTTCCGGCAGGCCCGCCGGACCGAGTGCTCCCGGTCCCGACCGACGCGGCCCCGCCGACGAGTTCGACAACCGCGACTCCGGCCGACCGGACAACTTCCACCCCGACGACAACTTCAGCAGGCCCGGCCCAGCGGACCGGCCAGAGGGCACCTTCCGCTCCGCCGACGACTTCAACAGGCCCGGCGCAGCCGACCGGCCAGAGGGCGCCTTCCGCCCGGCCGACGACTTCAGCAAGCCTGGCGCAGCCGACCAGCCAGAAGGCACCTTCCACCCCGCTGACGAGTTCGGCAGGCCCGGCGCAGCCGACCAGTCGGAGGGCGCTTTCCACCCGGCCGACGAATTCCGCAGGCCCGGGGGATCGGACGCTCCCGGCTTCGACTCGGCGGACGAGTTCGACGGCCCCGGCTCCCGCAGGCCCGGCGCGTCCGGCGGCCCAAGCGGCCCCGGTCCCGATCGGCGCGGCCCGGCTGACGAGTTCGACAGCCGCGATCCCGGCCGAGCGGACAGCTTCCACCCGGCCGAAGAATTCGCCGGTCCCGACGCAGCGGACGGCCACGGCTTCGACGACCGCGGCGGCCAGGAAGAGCACTTCGAGCCCAACCGCGGTGCCTCGGACAGGCGTGAGAGGCCTGGTCCGCAGGGTCCCGGCGCACCGGACACGCGAGGGTCCGGGCAGGACAGTCCCGGCGGGTCGCACGGACTGGGCGTAGCCGCCGCGGCGGCAGGGGCAGCGGGCGTGGCAGGAGCCGCCGCGAGCGGCACTCGTGCTGAGCACCCGCACGAAGCTGGTTACGACGAGCACCCCGACTCGGCCGGCTACGACGACCGAGCCCACGACGCCGACGGCTATGACCAGCAGGGGCACGCCAACGCTGGCTACGACCAGGCAGCCGGTTACCCGGAGGACTACGACCGCGGCGAAGGCCAGCGCGCCCACGCCGATGGTTATGACCAGCACGACGAGGGTTACGACGAGTCCGCCCACGGCGACTACGACCACGCACCGCACGGTGGGTACGACGCCGAGCCGTACGACCAGCACGGGTACGAGGACGCCGCATCCCACGAGGCCGGTGCCTACGCCGAGCAGGGGTACGACGAAGCCGGTCAGCACGGCCACGACGAAGCGGGTTACGACGAACCCGCGCACCACGTCGATGACCGCAACCGCGACGCGGCCGACTACGACGACGCCCACGGGTACGACGACCACCTCGACGCGCACGGGAGCAAGGTTCCCGGCGTCGGCGCGTTCGAGCAGCCCGCTGCTCCGAACACGGAGGACGGGCTGGTCGGCGCGGATGGCCTCATCGGCGCCGACGGCCTCATCGGAGCGGACAACTCCGCCGACGAACCCGCCGCCCCGAACCGGCACAACGCTGAGCCGGACGCAGGCCGGCGCGGCGCGGCACCGGACGACAGCCGGGACCAGGAAGGTGGCCGTCGGCGAGCCCAGCCGGACGCCGAAGCGGACGACAGCCGCTGGGAAGACGTGCGGCTGAACGCCGAGGACGGCGGACGGCGCAGCGCCGAACCCGACAGCCAGGCCGAACCCGCGGACGAGCACGGCAGTCACGTCGGCGCGGCTGCGGCCGGGGTCGCCGCGGCAGGTGGGCTGGCCGCGGCCGGGCTTGCCGCTGCCGCGCACGGTCGGAGCCGGGAGAAGGAGGCCGAGGGCCGCCACGGCACCGCGCCGGAGCGTCCTGCGGAGCCGCCCTTCGAGCAGGACTTCGACGGCGGGCAGTACGGCCGCTACGACGACGGTCACTACGACGACGAAGACCACACCGAGGTCCACCACGACCTGGTCCCGAGCCGCAACGGCACCGGCCCGGGTCACCCGGACGACGAGGACGACACCGACGTTCACCGGCCGGTCGACGTCGAGAGTGAAGAGCCGGTGCTCTTCACTCACGGCAACGAGCCGTCCCGCGACGACGACGAGCAGCGTGCCGAACTGTTCACGCACTCCAATGGTTACGAGGACGACAACCGTCGCGAGGCCGAGTACGACGCGGGCCCGCCGACCGCGATGATCATGCCGGGGTCCGAGATCCCCGGCGGGCTTCCGGTGCCGGAGATGCCGGTTCCGCCGCCGTCCGGCGGGCGGCGCGCGGCTCGGGAGCAGGCCGAACCGGCCCCGGTCGCGCGGCGGGAGCAGCCCGCCCAGCCGGAGCTGGCCGAACTGCAGGCGAAGCTCGACGAACTGGACGTGCCCGAGGCCGCGTACCGGCTCGGCGGCCCCACCGAACGCGGGTGGAGCGTCGAGCAGGTCGGCGAAGGCTGGCGCGTCGGCTGGTACGACGGCGAGCTGATCAACCCGGCGGTGTTCGGCGACGCGGAGGACGCCGCGGCGTTCATGCTCGGCAAGGTGCTGCTGTACCCCGACGGGTATGTCGCGGCGGAAGCCCCCGCACCGGCTGAGCAGCCAGTCGCGGACGCGCCGAAGCCGCCCGTGGTGGCGACGTTGTCGCCGGAGGTCGCGACGGGCTCGTTCCCGGTCCGGCCGCGCGAGAACGTGCCGCCGCAGGAGCAGACCGCGTTCACGCCCGCCGATCAGCTGCTGGCCGACGACGAACCGCCTGCCCGGCAGACCCCGCCGCCCGCTCCGCCGACGCAGGTCGCGGCACCGGTGAGCCCACCGACCCAGGTGGCTCCCCCGGTCAGCGCCCCGCCGACGCAGATCGCCTCGCCGGTCAGCGCGCCGCCCACCCAGGTCGCTCCGCCGGTCAGCCCGCCGCCGCGGCGGGAACCGCCGGTGCGGCGCGAGGAACCGGTGCGCGCCAACGGAACCGGCGGCAGCGGGCAGTGGCCGATCGCGCCGCTGTCCGGGGAACCGCCGCTGACCCTGTTCCGCGGCAAGGAACTGCGCGAACTGCCCGCGGGCAGCGAACTGGACCGCTTCGGCGGCCCGAACGGCAACCTGACCTACGCGGCGGGCACCCCGTTCGAGGAGCGTTCGCTGGTGCCGGAGTGGGTGAACCGGCCGTACCACGTGTACCGCGTTCAGCGGCCGCTCGAAACCCTGGCCGGGGTCGCGATCCCGTGGTTCAACCAGCCGGGCGGCGGGTCGGCGTACCTGCTTCCGGCGAGCATCGAAGAGCTGCTCGCCGAGGGCGACCTGATCGAACTCGACCCGGGCGAACCGCCGATCGACTGAGAAAACCGAAGCTGCGGAAAAGGGGCGGGGCCAGCGGGCTTCGCCCCTTTTCCGTGCCCGGAACCGCGCTACTTGACGACCAAGCCATGGGCCGCGGCGAACGCCACCGCCAGTTCGACGTCCACGTACGCGCCGCGCAAGTCCGCCTGCACCAGCCCGTTCGCGTCGACCACCGCACCGCGCAGGTCGGCTCCGGGAAACTTCGTGCCGATCATCCGGGACCCGGACAGATCCGTGCCCCGCAGGTCGGAATCCGTCAGATCCGCCTCGTTGAGGTTCACTTCCCGCATCCGCAGACCGGACAGGTCCAGTTTCCGCAACCGGCCGCGCGCGAACGACGCGAGCGACAGATCGCATTCGGTCAGCGCGATCCCGGTGTAGCGACAGTCCACAAAGGACGAACCAAGCAGCGAGCACGACGACCAGCGGCTGTCGGCGAGCACCGAGCGGTCGAACGTGCAGGAGCGGAACGCCGACGCGTCGTGCCGCGAACCGGCGAGATCGACCTTGGTGAAGTCGCAGTTGTCGAAGGTGCAGCCGCGGGTGCGCAGGTCGCGCAGGTCCGCTTCGGTGAAATCGCAATCCACGAACTGGCGTTTTTCCCACCACTGGCCGGAAAGTCGTGCTTCGGTGTAGTCCTCGCCGGTCTCCGTCACCCGGACAGGATGTCATCCGCCCCGGTGCCGGCTTTGCGACGGGGTGGCTGCGAGCCGCCGGAAGGCGTGTGTCCACGAACTGTCCGCCGGTCACCGGAAGTCCCGCGATCTCGTGGGAATCCGCAGCCTCAGCTGCTCCAGTTTCTGCGCGCGCACGCTCGCGACGCCGTCCGCTTTTTCCAGCACTCCGTGCACCAGCAGCGCCGAACTGCCCCGCGCGATCCGGTGGAACCGTTGCCACAGCCCGAGTGTGCAGATCACGTTCACCATGCCGGTCTCGTCCTCGAGGTTCAGGAACGTGACTCCACCGGCGGTCGCCGGCCGCTGGCGGTGCGTGACCGCTCCCCCGACGAGCACTCGTTCCCCGTCGGACCGGTCCAGCAGCTTGTCAGCGGTGATGACCCCGAGCGCGTCGAGGCGGTCTCGGATGAACTCCGTCGGATAGCTGTCCGGCGAGATCCCGGTGGCCCAGACATCGGCGGCGGCGACGTCGAGCCCGTCCATTCCGGGCAGCATCGGCGCGTCCACGCCGACGCCGGTGCCGGGCAGTTTTTCCGGCCGGTCCTGTGCGACCGCGCCCGCGGACCACAACGCCTGCCGCCGGTCCGGGCCGAACGCGCTGAACGCACCCGCGGTGGCCAGCGCTTCCAGCTGCGGCGTGGTGAGCCGGACGCGCCTGCCGAGGTCGGACATGCTCTCGTACCGGCCGTTCGCCTGCCGTTCCGCCACGATCTCCTTGGCCAGCGTTTCGCCGATCATCCGGACGGTGCTGAGCCCGCCGCGTACCGCGTGGAGTTTCCCCTTGTCCGGCAACGCTTCCAGGGTCGCGTGCGGGAGGCTCAGGTTGATGTCCGGGCCGAGCGTGGTGACGCCGTGCCTACGCGCGTCCGCCACCAGCGACTGCGGCGAGTAGAACCCCATCGGCTGCGCCCGCAGCAGACCCGCGCAGAACGCGTCCGGGTGATAGTGCTTGAAGTACGCGCTCGCGAACACCAGATGCGCGAAGCTCAGCGCATGGCTTTCCGGGAAGCCGAAGTTGGCGAACGCCTTGAGCTTCTGGAAGATTTTCTCCGCCAGCTCAGCGTCCACCTCGTTGGCGATGGCCCCGTCAAGGAACCGCTTGTGCAGCCGTTCCATCTTCCGCTGCGACCGTTTCGACCCCATCGCGTGCCGAAGCTGGTCGGCCTCGGCCGGGGTGAATTTCGCGACGTCCAGGGCGATCTGCATCATCTGCTCCTGGAACAGCGGCACTCCCAGCGTTTTCTCCAGAGCGTTCTCCAGCAGCGGATGGTCGTAATCCCACTCCTCGCGCCCCTGCTTGCGGCGGATGTACGGGTGCACCGAACCGCCTTGGATCGGGCCCGGCCGGATCAGCGCGACTTCCACGGCCAGGTCGTAGAATTTCTCCGGCCGCAACCGCGGCAACGTGGCCAGCTGAGCCCGGCTTTCCACCTGGAACACGCCGATCGCGTCGGCGCGGCAGAGCATTTCGTAGATGTTCTTGTCGGTGAGGTCCAGTTCGGCGAGATCGATCGTCTCACCCTTGTACTCCTTGACCAGGTCGAGCATGTAGTGCAACGCGGAGAGCATGCCGAGCCCGAGCAAATCGAACTTCACCAGCCCGACCGCGGCGCAATCCTCCTTCTCCCACTGCAGAACGCTGCGGTTTTCCATCCGCGCCCATTCGACCGGGCACACCTGGCTCACCGGTTCCCGGCACATCACCATGCCGCCGGAGTGGATGCCGAGGTGCCGCGGGAAGTCTTCGAGGGCGAAGGCGAGCTGCACGACGTCGTTCGGGATGTCGTGGTCGTGGTCTTTTTCCGTGCTGCGCAAGGCTCCCCAGCGATCGATTTGCTTGCTCCACGCGTCCTGCTGGCCCGGCGAGTAGCCGAGCGCCCTGGCGGCGTCGCGGATCGCGGAGCGGGCTCGGTAGGTGATCACGTTCGCGACCTGTGCGGCGTTGAGCCTGCCGTGTTTGCCGTAGACGTACTGGATCACCTCCTCGCGCCGGTCGGACTCGATGTCGATGTCGATGTCCGGATAGCCGTCTCGGTCGGGTGCGAGGAACCGTTCGAAGAGCAGGTGGTACTCGATGGGGTCGACCTTGGTGATCTCAAGCGCGTAGCAGACCGCCGAGTTGGCCGCGGAACCTCTTCCCTGGCACAGGATGTCGTGGTCCCGGCAGAATCGCGCGATGTCCCAGACGATCAGGAAGTACCCGGGGAACTCGAGTTTCTCGATCACCTCCATCTCGTGCTCGATCTGCTGCCAGGCCTTGTCCGCGTGGTCCTTGCCCGAGTAGCGCTTCTCGAAGCCCTCCTTGACGATGTTTCGCAGGTGCGTGGTCTCGGTCTCGCCAGGCGGCACGTCGAACGGCGGCAACTCCGGCGCGAGCAGCTCCAACGGGAAGGCGCATTCCATGCCCAGCAAGGCCGACCGTTGCACCGCGCCCGGGTACCGCTGGAAAACCTCCGCCATTTCGTTGCCAGAGCGCAAGAACGCGGCTGCGTCGCCGGGCAGCCAGCCTTCGAGATCGTCGATGCTGCGCCGGGCGCGGATGGCGGCGACGGCGTCCGCGAGCCGACCTCGTTCCGGGCGAGCGTAATGCGCGGCGGTGGTCGCGACAGTGGGCAGTTTAAGTTCGCCGGCCATCTCGGTCAGCAGGTCGTTGTGCGTGCTGTCGAGCGGCTGGCCGTGGTCGATCAATTCGACATAGACCTGGGTTTGGCCGAAGAGGTCGACCAGCCGGCGCAGCTCGGCGAACGCGGCGTCCGCGCCTTCGCGCACCAACGCCGAACGCACGGATCCCTTGCGGCAGCCGGTCAGCACCGCGCATTTTCCCGCGACCTCCTCTGCCACGGCGGCCAAGTCGTAGATCGGGCGGCCTTTTTCGGCCCGCTCCACGTTTTCGCCTTCGTGGCCGCGCAACTGTCCGGCGGTGATCGCGCGGCACAGGCTGCGGTAGCCGTCGCTGCCGCGAGCCAGCAGCAGGAGGTGCTCGCCCTCGGGGTCGGCGACACCGTTTTGCGGCGCGGACAGCCCGAAGCTCAGCTCAGTGCCGAATACCGTTGCGACGCCTAGCTCTTTGGCCGCTTCGGCGAACCGGACCACGCCGTACATGCCGTCGTGATCGGTGAGCGCGATCGCGTCGAGCCGCAGCCGCGCGGCTTCCTCCACCAGTTCCTCGGGGTGGCTGGCGCCGTCGAGGAAACTGAAGTTGGAGTGGCAGTGCAGTTCGGCGTACGCCACTCGCGGCCCGGCTTCCAGGTCGCTGCGCGGCGGCGGGATGTCGGCGGGGCGGCGGTACCCCTCGCGTTTGCGTCCCCACGCGGGACTGTCGCCGTGGTCGCCGGGCGGCATCCCGCCCGACAGCGCCCGCGCGAGGTCCTTCCACGGGACCGGCGGGTTGTTCCAGCCCATCGTCAGTCCGTCCGGTTCTCGGGTGATCGGCGGGGTTCCGGGATCAGCAGCGCGACCGGCACCGGGTCGAACGGGCACGGCGGTTCGACCGGGACGCGGGGCACCGGCAGGTCGTGGTCCATCACGGGCGAATTCCTTTCGTTGTCTCCACCGGGTTTTCGGGTTTCGCGGCAGCTCGGTTCAGTCGTAGCTTCCCTCCACTGTCCACACTGGATTCTCCGTTCCGGAGCAGAGGACGAGCACCGCCTCCGGCGCCTCGTTTTCCCCTGCCGCGAGCAGCAGTTGCAGCCGGGCTTGCTGCGGTCCGGTCGACCGACGGCCCGACGTGGCAGGCCACGGACCGGCCCATCCGGTGATCGGCCGGGGCGGCCCGCCCGCGACGCACAGTCCGTGCGGCGGCGCGGTCAGCCGTTTGCGCGAGGTGAGACCGACTGGCCGTCCTTGCGCGTCGATGACCTGGACTGGCAACGGTTGTTCCAGCACCGTCGCCGGGGACGGGGACGGCAACCGGGCAGGCCACGTGGCGTCCGGCGGTCCGGCAGGTTCCCGCGGATCACCCCACGGAATGAGCCGGACCCGGCTCGCCGGATCGCGTCCGCCGTCGAGCAGCGGCGTGACCACGCCCTCCGGACCGAGCAGACCTTGCACCCGCACGAACGCGCGGCCGGCCCGTTCGGCAGCCAATTCCTCGTCCTCGCCTGGACCGGCGCCGGGATCGCTCCCCCGCCACAGCCCCAGCTGCAATGACCTCCCTTCGACGGTCTCTTCCGGTTCGAGCCGCAACCGCGCGACCCCGGCCGTGGGCCGTTCGCCGGGCGCGGCCTTGAGCCAGCCCTCGAACTGCCACCGGACCCGGTCCGCAACCCCTTGCGGCGTAAGTGGTTCCGCACAACGCCAGACGCGACCGAGCTGCTCACCGTTCTCAGTTGTCGCGTATATACCCAATCGAGTGCATGCGAGCCCGCGATCGGCGAGCGCGGCGTGGAACCGCGCGCCGAGTTTTTTGGCCATGAACGCGGCGACGTCCACCCGGGCAAGCACCGGATCGAACGATTCGGCAAGCGACAGTTCCGGCGGCGGACTGCGGCGCAACGGCGGCCGGTCGGACAGCCCCCGGGCCAGTCGATGCGCGAGCACGCCGGTGCGCCCGAACCGAGCGGCCACGTCCCGCTCGCCGAGTTCGGCGAAGGCGCCGAGCGTGCGCAACCCGAGCCGGACGAGCAGGCCGACCAGATCCGCGCGCTCGGCATCCGGCTGGTCCAGCTCAGTCACCGGCAACGGAGCGAGAAATTGAGCGCTCCGCCCAGGTTCGACCAGCGCCCCCTGCCGTGCGGCCAGCGTCGCCGCGAACAGTCCTTCCGCCACGCCGACCTGGCATTCGACTCCCGCCGCCGCGGCCACCTGGTCCACCAGTTTCTCCGCGAGCTGCGGTTCGCCGCCGAAATACCCGGCCGCCCCCGCGACAGGAACCGCGAGCAACCCGGGCCGCACCACTTCCAGCCCGACGACCAGTTCCTCCACCGCCGACGCGACATTCTCGAAAAACCGTGCGTCCCGCGCCTCGTCTACGCCGAACACCGCCAAGTCAGGACACTGGGATTCCGCTTCTCGCCGACGCATGCCGCGCCGGATGTTCCGCGTTCGCGCGACCGCGGTGCACGCCACGACCCGGTTGGCATGAAACACCGCCGCCGGCTGGGTAAGCACACTCCCCGCCGCGGCGACGGCAGCGACCGCGGGCCAGTCTGGGCACCACAAGACCAGCATCCGCACGGGATGGCGACGCGGATCATTCTGTCCTTTGTGGACAATTTGGTTCACCCGACCGCCTCTTCCCGCGCCGCGACGCGCTTCTCGCCCCGGGAAACCCGACCGTCCTGGCCAGGAAGAAGCACCGATGCCGACCGAGGCCGAGCTGCTGCACCGCGTCCGCGGGCGTGTACTTCGACCGGGCGGGAACGGAGGTGTCCGGCACCGTGCTCGAGCACCCCGGTCCAGGTGCCTGGGGTGCAGTGCAGCTCGACGTCGGCGGAAGGCCAGGGCCCCAGCGAAAGCAGCACGGCCCCGCGGTGCCGAGCCCGAGCCGCAAGCCTCCGCGCGACGTCCGGCCGGACCGACCGGGGTTCGGTGACGACGAGGTCCACGCCATCGAGCAAAGCGGCCATCACCGCCGGGTATTCGGCCCCCGGCTGCGGAACCAACGCGAGCCGCGAGACGACGACGCCGTGCTCGGCCGCCGCGACAATCCCCAGCGACGGGGCCCCGACCACCGCCGCCCACGCCCCGGCGGCGGTCGCCTCCGCGAGCAACGCGAACAGCAGCGAGGTGGAGTGGTGAACCGCGACGACGCTCCCGCGGCGCAACCCGGCTCCGGGGAGGAGATCGGCCAGTGCTGGGGCCACCGGAAGCATCCGCCCGGCAGCCTGCCCCCAGTCGGCCCGGGAAGCCCGCTCGGCGGCGACGGTGCTGGCAGTGCTGACACCGGGGAGGGCGGTCAGTTTGGCCAGCGGGTGTGCCGGGTCTGCCGGTGAGGGCGGGTCTGTTGGGCGGAGCCGGGTTGGGGGACGGAGTTTCGAGGGTTCGGGGGTTGCTGGGCGCAGTTGGGTTGACGGGGGTTCGGGGGGAGTTTCCTGGCTGGGCTCAGTTAGCGGGGTGGAAGGAGTTTCCGGGCGCAGCTGAGACGGCGGAGTGAGCGAGCGAAGACGAGTTGGCGGCTCCGATTCAGGTTGAGGCGGCGAATCGCGTTCAGCAGACGAGTGACCCCGAGCGGAAGGCCGTAGTGAATCAGGTCCGCTGGACGCGCGCGAGGCAGGGCGAGGCTCACGGCCGGATTCGGCTGATCGGACCTGCGAACGAAGCTCGGTGGGCGACCTGGCTTCCGCTGCCTTGCCGGAGGTGGCCGGTGTCCATGGTTCGAACGCTGTGCCCAGCCGGGTGCGGGATCCGTTCTCCCCCAAGGAGAACTTCAGGCTCGGGGAACTCGCGGACATCGCGGCGACTGGCGTCCGTTCCTTCGCCAAGGCTTCGAGCGCCGACCACGGCACCAGTACTTCCCACGAGCGTGCCGGCCGCGCCTCCGGCACGCTCGTGGGCGCGGAAGGTTCCGCAGCGGAGAAGATCTCCCGAGATGTCTGCTTCAGCAGAGGTGATTTCCTTGCGGTGACAAGGAGATCGGTCGTGGCAGAGTCAGCAGGAAGAACTGGAGCGCGCAGGTTTCCGGGCACCGCCGAAGAGCCGCTCGTCGCGGAAGCGGCCTCGGCCAGAGCCACCGCGGCGCCCTCTCCCGACACCGCCCCAGTCAAAGCCGAAGCACTGCTCGCTCCCAACGCCGCTCCGGCCGCTTCCGGAACTCCCCTAGCCCCGGAAGCTCCCGACGCCACCCTGACCGCGGACGAAGAACCGTTCGCCGCCGAGGCTCCCCAAGCCATCTCGGCGACGGCCGAAGAACCACCCGCCGCCGAAGCTCCCGCAGCCAAGGCAACAGCGCTGCCTGCCCCCGAAGCTCCCGCAGCCAAGGCAACAGCGCTGCCTGCCCCCGAAGCCACCCCGGCCAGAGTCGGAGCCTCGCCCGCTTCCCAAAAACCAGCCGAGGCATCGTCCGCGGAAGTCCCCCCAGGCTCACCAGCCGCCCCCGCGGCCGAGAAAACCTCTGCACCTTCCGCGATCTCCGAAGCAAACCCCGAAGAAGCAGCCCCCGAAGCCGCTCCGGTCGTCACCGGTTTCTCCTTCCGCCGGGATTGGCCGACGGTCCGTCCCGGGACAGGTCGTCACACCTGGCCCGGGACGGACGCCGGCACACCGCGGGGAAGGCGGTTCCGCATCCTCATCCGTGCGGAAACCGCACGGTCACCCAACAAATCGCACCCACAACACACCACTGCGCCGAACAGTATCGAACACCCGTTCGACACCACCTAGTCTCACCCGCCCTCCCCCGCCTGTCAAGCGCGCACGGAGAAAGAACCCGGAAGATCACCG
This sequence comes from Amycolatopsis sp. La24, assembly GCF_029087445.1. NCBI lineage: Bacteria > Bacillati > Actinomycetota > Actinomycetes > Pseudonocardiales > Pseudonocardiaceae > Amycolatopsis > Amycolatopsis sp. La24. The sequence continues at coordinate 138,585 of NZ_JARACH010000006.1, read as the reverse complement.
GACACCAGGAAAACCGCTCTTTACACTGGGAACCCTGATGAAGACAGGACACATCGCCCTTCGGGGTTTCGCCGAAGCTGACCTTCCGGTGCTCGACCGGTTCTCCACGGACCCGGACGGCGCCGGGACCTTCCAGTGGACGAGGTTCACCGGACCGCAGGCACGGCGCCGGTTCGCCGAGGACGGGTTCCTCAGCCCGGCGTCGAGCGCGGTCGCGGTGACTGTCGACTCGGTCGTCGCCGGGATGGCTACCTGGGAAGCGGCCGACCGGGGCGGGCCTGCCGGCGGGTGCTTCCGGGTCGGGGTCGCGTTGCTGCCTGACTATCGCGGCCACGGCACCGCCGCGAAGGCGTACCACCTGCTCGTCGACCAGCTCTTCCGGCACACCCGCGCGCACCGGCTCGAAGCCTTCGTCGACAGTGAGGACGTCGCCGGGCAGCACACGCTCGAAAAGACCGGCTTCCATCGCGAAGGCCTGCTGTGCCAGGTCACCTGGCGCGACGGCGGTTACCGCGACGAGGTCGTCTACGCGATCTTGCGCGAGGGATGAAAAAACCGGCCGGGACCCGAAAGTCCCGGCCGGTCAGCGAAAAACTCAGTGCGCGAAGTGGCGCGTTCCGGTGAGGTACAGCGTGATCCCGGCGGCCTCGGCGGCGGCGATCACCTCGGCGTCGCGGATGGACCCGCCGGGCTGCACGACGGCTCGCACGCCCGCCTCGATCAGCACCTCGAGCCCGTCCGGGAACGGGAAGAACGCGTCCGACGCGCCGACCGAGCCCTTCGCCCGGTCACCCGCCCGCGCGACCGCCAGCCGCGACGAGTCGACGCGGTTGACCTGGCCCATGCCGACGCCGACGGTCGCCTGCTCGTGCGCCAGCAGGATCGCGTTGGACTTCACCGCACGCAGCGCCCGCCACGCGAACTCCAGGTCCGCCAGGGTCTGCTCGTCGGCGGGCGAGCCGGTGGCCAGCGTCCAGTTCACCGGGTCGTCGCCGGGGGCGTCGATCGCGTCGGCGGTCTGCACGAGGACGCCGCCGGAGATCGGCCGGAACTCCACCGGGGACGCGTTCTCGATCGCGGGCAGCTTCAGCAGCCGCACGTTCTTCTTGCGCTGCAAGATCTCCAGCGCTTCCGGCTCGAAGTCGGGGGCGAGCACGACCTCGGTGAACACCTCGGCGATCTGCTCCGCCGCCGCGACGCTCACCGGCCGGTTCGTGGCGATCACGCCGCCATACGCGGACACGGGGTCGCAGGCGTGCGCCTTGCGGTGCGCTTCGGCGACGTCCGTGCCGACAGCGATCCCGCACGGGTTGGCGTGCTTGATGATCGCGACAGCCGGCTCGGAGAAGTCGAAAGCGGCCCGACGCGCGGCGTCAGTGTCGACGTAGTTGTTGTACGACATCGCCTTGCCGTGAAGCTGCTCCGCGTGCGCGAGGCCCGGCTGCGCACCGCGGTACAGCGCCGCCTTCTGGTGCGGGTTCTCGCCGTAGCGCAGTACGTCCGCACGGTCCCACGTCGCGCCGAGGAAATCCGGGAAGCCGCTGTCGTCCGAAGGCGCGTACGCGTTGGCGAACCACGAAGCGACAGCCGTGTCGTACGCAGCCGTGTGCGCGTACGCCTGCGCAGCGAGCCGCTTGCGGTCCGAGAGTTCGAAGCCGCCCGCGGAGACCTGCTCAAGCACCCACGCGTACCGCGCCGGGTCCACGACGACAGCGACACTGCCGTGGTTCTTCGCGGCCGCGCGCACCATCGCGGGACCGCCGATGTCGATGTTCTCGACGCAGTCTTCGAAGCTCGCGCCGGACGCGACAGTCGCCTGGAACGGGTACAGGTTCACCACGAGCAGGTCGAACGCCGCGATGTCGAGCTGCTTCAGCTGTGCGACGTGGTCGTCGTTGCTCTGGTCGGCGAGCAGACCGGCGTGCACGCGCGGGTGCAGCGTCTTGACCCGGCCGTCGAACGACTCGGGGAACCCGGTGACCTGCTCGACCGGCGTGACCGGAACCCCGGCGTTCGCGATGACCTTCGCCGTGCCGCCGGTCGACACGATCTCCACGCCGGCCGCGTGCAGGCCGGTCGCGAGCTCGAGCAGGCCGGCCTTGTCCGAGACGCCGATCAGCGCGCGCCGGACCGGGCGCCGTCCCTGTGCTGTGCTCACGAAAACCTCACCTTTCGTCCGTCCACGGTGCACCCACCACGGCCGAGTCGCTCGATCGTTTCAACCAGCAGCCTGCGTTCCACGGCTTTGATCCGCTCGTGCAGGACGTCTTCGGTGTCGTCGGTCTCCACCGGCACCGCCTCCTGGGCGATGACCGGGCCAGTGTCCACCCCGGCGTCGACGAAATGCACCGTCGATCCGGTGACGCGCACACCCGCGGCCAGCGCGTCGGCGACCGCGTGCATCCCGGGGAACGACGGCAGCAGCGCGGGGTGGGTGTTGATCACGCGGCCCGCGAACCGCGACAGGAATTCCGGCCCGAGGATCTTCATGAAACCCGCGGACACCACGAGGTCGGGCTGATAAGCCGCGACGGCCTCGGCGAGCGCACGGTCCCAGGCGGCCCGGTCCGGATGGTCGGCGACGCGCACGGTGAACGACGGCACGTCCGCCCGTTCCGCCCGCGCGAGCGCCTCGATGCCGGTGCGATCCGCGCCGACTGCGACGACGGAGGCCGGGAACCCGGGCTGCCCGACCGCGTCGAGCACAGCCTGCAGCAGCGTGCCGGAACCGGACGCGAGCACGACGATCTTCACCGGAGTGGGCAGTTCCAAGCGGCTGGCCAGAACGGGCTCCTTGCACGGCGGTACGCCTCGGGCGCACGGCGCTTCACCAGGTCGCCCCAACCCTAACGGTCGTCCTCGGCGGGCTTCGCGTCGCCGGAGTCCTCGGTGGACTCGGTCACAGCGTCCGGCTCTTCGGCGGGGGTTTCGGGCTCGTCCTCCGGCAGGTCGAGGCCCAGTTCCGCGTCGGCCTCGGCGTCGAAGTCCTCGTCGCCCTCAGCCGAGGCCTCGTCGGATTCTTCGGCAGGCTCTTCGGAGTCTTCAGCGTCTTCGGATTCCTCGGCCTCGTCCGTATCCTCGACGTCCTCGTCGGACTCGGGCTCGGACTCCTCAGCATCCTCGGACTCAGCAGACTCGGACTCGGCTTCAGGTTCAGGCTCAGCCTCGTCCTCCACCTCGAGCGAGCCCACCGGCTGCATCGGAGCGTGCGCCCCCGCGAAGAAGGCCACGAACCCGGCCGGAATGACGATCCAGCAGAACGCGACGATCGACGCCACCCCGACCGGCACGCTGACCGGGTCGAACGGACCGTCGCCGAGCCGTCCGCCGGCGAGCGTGCCCAGCAGCACGCAGCCGAATCCGACGACCGCGCCCGCGACGACCACGACCCGCAGCCGCGCCGCCGGGTCCTCGTCCACCGCGCGGACCGACCAGCCGACCAGCACGCCGACCGCCAGCGGCAGCACCAGCAGCACCGGCCACCACGACGCGGCGTGCTCGGGAATGCCGCCGAGCAGCGGGACCCCGGGGACGGAACCGCCGCGGTAGCCGATGAGGTGCACGTCGAGACTGCCGATGCTGAACCCGGGTCCGCTCACGAACGACATCGCGGCGACCACGGCGTTCGGCAGGTACAGCAGGGAAAGCAGGAACAGGCCGAAGCTGCTCCCGAACGACGGCTCGAACAGGCTGGACACCGTGCGCGCGGACAGCGCCGTGGCGGCGGTCAGCGTCAGCGCGCCAGCGGCCAGCAGCGCGAACAGTCCGAGCAGGCCCGCACGCAGGCCGCGAAGAGCCAGCGGATCGAGCCGGTCGGCGAGCACCCGCGGCATCCCGAACCGGCGAAGCACCCCGCCGGTGGCCGCGAGTCCGGAGATCACGGCAGGCACCACCGCGGCGAGCCAGAAGTTCGCCCGTACCGGTTCGCCGATCGACAGCAGCGAAATCAGCACTCCGAACAGCAGATGCGCGCCGGAAATCGCGGCGATCAACGGGACCGCGTGCCGCAGTCTGGCGCAGCGAAGCCGTCGCACGGCCTTGGCCGCCGCGCGCGCGACCAGCAGTACCACCCCGATCGTCGGCAGCAGCGGCAGCATCCCGAGCGGATGGCCGCCGATCCCGAGTTCGACCTGGTAGGCGGCCAGCCAGCCAGGTCCCGCCGACAGCAGCACGCCGCCCGCGGAGAAGACCGCGTGCTGGGCGGTCAGGGTGACGAGTGCGAGCAGCGTGGCGACCACCGCGTAGCCGGTGACGAGCGGGCCGAGCGCCGCGGCGAGCAACACCCGGAACCGGGGAACATCCTGGTCAAGGGAGTCGCCCACCGGCTCGTCGCCCGCGGGGCGTCCGGGACTGGTGAGCACCTGCATGTCCTCGACCATGACATCCGCACTCGGCCGTCCGGGTGAGGCACGCCGCCCGGCGGACGTGGCGAATCCAACGCCCACCCGGTCGTGGCACCGGGCCAAGAAAAACACCCGCTGTGACACGGAGAGTCACAGCGGGTGGGTGATGCGAAGGGGTTTCAGCCTTGCTGTCCGAAACCTCCGGGCGGCGTGCCCGGTTTGTTCTGGTCCGCGGGCGGCTGGAAGAACTGGCCCTGCTGCGGCGCGTACGTCGTGGCCTGTCCGCCCGGCGGCGGAGTGGCGGGCGGCTGCTGCCCCGGAGCGGGCGGCTGCTGACCCTGCTGACCCTGCTGTCCGGGAGCCGGCTGGTACTGCGTCGGCTGGTACTGGCCCTGCTGGCCGTAGGGCTGCTGGTACGCCGGAGCGGACGGCTGCGGCGTCGGCGGCTTGAGCACGTTGTACTCGAACAGCAGCACCGCGACCGACGCGGCCGCCTGCAGCAGACCGAGGATCAGCACCACGATCACGATGGCGGACGACCGCCCGGAGATGACGGCGTCGAGCGCGCCCAGCCCGCCGACCACGCTGAACAGCGCGGCGAACGGCAGCGTCTTCGGCCCCTTGGGCAGCAGGTTCAGCGCCGACAGCAGACCGCCGACGAGCAGGAACAGAATGGGCTGCCCGGCCGTGCCCGCCTCGGAAGCGAAGCCGAGGAAGTACTGCACCAGGCCGAGCCCGGCCACGCCGAGGGACAGCAGCAGCGGAAGGTTCGGCGGCGCACCGGCACCCGCGGCAGGCGGACCCTGCTGCGGCTGGGGCTGCTGCGGGAACCCGCCCGACGGGGGCGGTCCCTGGGACGGCTGGCCCTGCTGAGGGTAGCCGGGCCCGCCACTGGGGAAGGTCATCGGAAGCTCTCCTGTCTCATCGACCGGCGGTTCGGGATTTTGAGGCACCCGGGGTGCACCGGCGGCGTCCCCCGCTCACGAGTGACTGCACGCTAGCGCATCCGCGCTGGGCGTCCGCGTCGTTGGACGCACCGGACACCGGATCGGTTGCGGGCGGAAACGACGGAGGCCGGGCACCGTATCGGTGCCCGGCCTCCGCCAGTGGAGTCGCTGCTGGTCAGCCGAGGCTGTTGTACAGCTCCCGGGCGAGAACCGCGGTCTCGCTCGGGGTCTTGCCGACCTTGACGCCGGCGGCCTCGAGGGCCTCCTTCTTCGCCGCGGCGGTGCCGGACGAACCGGAGACGATCGCGCCCGCGTGGCCCATCGTCTTGCCCTCAGGGGCGGTGAAGCCCGCGACGTAGCCGACGACCGGCTTGGTCACGTTCTCCTTGATGTAGGCCGCGGCCCGCTCCTCGGCGTCGCCGCCGATCTCGCCGATCATCACGATGACCTTGGTGTCGGCGTCCTTCTCGAACGCCTCGAGGGCGTCGATGTGGGTGGTGCCGATGACCGGGTCGCCGCCGATGCCGACAGCGGTGGAGAAGCCGATGTCGCGCAGCTCGTACATCATCTGGTAGGTCAGCGTGCCCGACTTCGACACGAGGCCGATCGAGCCCGGGCCGGTGATGTCGGCCGGGATGATGCCCGCGTTCGACTTGCCGGGGCTGATCACGCCGGGGCAGTTCGGCCCGATGATCCGGGTCTTGTTGCCGGTCGCGACCGCGTGCGCCCAGAAGTAGGCCGAGTCGTGCACCGGGATGCCCTCGGTGATGACGACGGCCAGCGGGATCTCGGCGTCGATCGCCTCGATGACCGCGTCCTTGGCGAACTTCGGCGGCACGAAGATGACCGACACGTCGGCACCGGTCTCCTTGATGGCCTCCTCGACCGTGCCGAACACGGTGAGGTCCTTGCCCTCGACGGTGACCGTCTGGCCGGCCTTGCGGGCGTTGACGCCGCCCACGATGTTGGTGCCGGACTTCAGCATCTTGGTCGCGTGCTTCATGCCCTCGGAGCCGGTGAGCCCCTGGACGATGACCTTGCTGTTCTCGTTGAGGAAGATCGACATCTCACGCACCTGCCGCGGCGAGCTCGGCAGCCTTGTCGGCCGCGTTGTCCATTGTGTCCACCACGGTGACCAGCGGGTGGTTCGCGTCGGCCAGGATCTGGCGACCCTCGACGACGTTGTTGCCGTCCAGGCGGACGACCAGCGGCTTGGTGGCCTCGTCGCCCAGGATCTTCAGCGCCTCGACGATGCCGTTCGCGACCGCGTCGCAGGCGGTGATGCCGCCGAAGACGTTCACGAACACGCTCTTCACGTCGGTGTCGTTGAGGATGACGTCCAGCCCGGCCGCCATGACCTCGGCCGACGCGCCGCCGCCGATGTCGAGGAAGTTGGCGGGCTTCACGCCGCCGTGCTTCTCGCCCGCGTACGCCACGACGTCCAAAGTGGACATCACGAGGCCCGCGCCGTTGCCGATGATGCCGACCTCGCCGTCGAGCTTGACGTAGTTGAGGTTCTTGGCCTTGGCCTTCGCCTCGAGCGGGTTCTCGGCCTGCTTGTCGACGAGCTCCTCGTGCGCCGGGTGGCGGAAGGAGGCGTTCTCGTCGAGGGTGACCTTGCCGTCGAGGGCGATGATCTTGTCCTGCGGGTCGCGGACCAGCGGGTTGACCTCGACCAGGGTGGCGTCCTCGGAGACGAAGGTCTCCCACAGCTTCACCACGACGTCGGCGGCCTCGTCGATGATCTCGGCCGGGAAGTTGCCCGCCTTGAGGATCTCGAGCGCGGTGGCCTTGTCGACGCCCTTGATCGCGTCGACCGGGATCTTGGCGAGCGCGTCCGGGCGCTCGACCGCGAGCTGCTCGATCTCCATGCCGCCCTCGGACGACGCCATCGCGAGGAAGGTGCGGTTGGCGCGGTCGAGCAGGAAGGAGAAGTAGTACTCGGACGCGATGTCCGAGGCTTCCGCCACCAGCACGCGGTGCGTGATGTGGCCCTTGATGTCGAGGCCGAGGATGGCTTCCGCCTTCTCCTTCGCCTCGTCGGGCGTCTGGGCCAGCTTGACGCCGCCCGCCTTGCCCCGGCCGCCGACCTTCACCTGCGCCTTGACGACGACCTGGGTGCCGATCTGCTCCGCGGCGGCCTTGGCTTCTTCCGGGGTGCTTGCCACGGCGCCCGGCAGAACCGGTACTCCGTGGGCGGCGAAGAGATCCCTCGCCTGGTACTCGTAGAGGTCCACTACTCCAGTCTCCTGACGACACGCCACTGTGGTGGTCCGTTTTCCGGACCGCGCTGTCGGACCAGTCGAGGTTAGCGACCAGCGCAGACGCAGGGGACGCCGCACCTGGTGAAGTCGGTCACCGTGCGCGGTCAGAGGGTGTGCCGAGGGTGTGAGACCGCCCACCGACAAGCATTTCGGCGGCCTTTTCGGGGCTTTCGGAGCCCAACTCGATCACTGCGGTCCCGGGGAGCGCCTCCGCGAGGCCTTCGGGCGCGGGACCGCCGAGGAGGCCCAGAATGTCTGGATCCTCCTGTTCGGTGGTGCGCACGATCTTTTCCGCCGTGTCGAGGTGTCCTACGTGGACGACTTCGAGACCGGCGTCGCGCAGCAATCGTGCCAACGGAATCGCCGCGGTTTCTTCAGCCAGCTCGACGAGGACGACGCGCCGCGGACTCACTTCTTCGCACCGGCGGCCGCGATGACAGCGGTGATCACTGCCGACGCTGTCGCGGCGAGCCCGAGCCAGAAACCCGCACCCGGCTTCGCGGCATAGAACAGGATGCTGACCAGCGGAATCTCGGCGACGCGCAAGGCAAGGAGCAGTGCCACGCCCGTCAGTCCCGCCGCCGCGGCACCAGGCCGTGAACGAACGCTCAACCCGAGCGTCCCGAGAACGACGAGCAGCGCGGCGAGCAATCCCCACGACGGAGTGTCGAAATCGGACCAGAGACCGGGCGGCGCGTAATCCTGCGCGGTGAACACTGGCGTTCCGAACGCCGCGATCGCCAGCACCGCGGTGATTCCGGCCGGAATGAGCGCGACGGATCGCGACCCTTCGGTACCGGTGTCATCGCGTTCCACGACGCCGGTGATCACCGCGGCCAATCCGGTAAGCCCGGCGAGTCCGAGCGCGATCGCGGTGAAAACGGCACCCGCGCCGAGGTGATAACTGATCGCGCCGCCGAGCCCGCCGAGCCCAGTCGCTTCGGAGGCGGTGATGGCCGTGCTGAGAACCGCTGTTCCCGCGAGAACGACGCCGGCCCACAACACCGCGAGAATTCCGCGCGCGATCGGCGCGGTGCGGCGGGAGAAGAGCAAAGGTGTTGGCAGCACGACAAGAATTGCCGCGACCAGCAACTGCAGCCGAGCCGGGCTGTCCGTGCTGTTGCCGAGCTGCGGAGCGTACGCACCGATCGCCGCTGCGACCCCGGTCAGCAACGCGAGGAACCCGGTGAGCGCGCGCCAGATGGTGAGCCCTGGGACACGCGCCTCGCCGGCCAGGTCGGTGCGCTCGGTTTGCGTCTGCTGCGGTGTCGCAAGTGGAGTGAGGACGAGGACCAGCACCATCGGCACGACGGCGAGATACGCGCCCGTCGAGACCTCCAGCCCGGACACGGCGAACCCGGCGACCAACGTCGGCACCGCGACGGCAAGCACCGCCGCGACAATCCCGCCGAGCGTCCCGCGAGCGACACCGTCGGATCCAGCGAAAACCCCGAGCACCGCGGCGACCGGCAGCGCACCAGCGAGGAGAAGGTACCCGGCGAGCGCCAGTCCCGGGCCCTCGAATGCTGACCGCGCAAGGAGAAACGGGTCGTCCGAGAGGACCGGGGTCATCAGCAATCCGACTGCTGCCACGACGGCGAGCAGCGGAATGATCAGCCGCCACCGGCGTTTGTCGTCGCCGCCAGCGATCTCGTTGCGCTCCAGCACGACGCGCGCGGCCACTATCCCGGCGGCGAGCGTCAGCAGATGGCCGACGACCAGCAGCCAGAACCCGATGCCGACACCACTGCGGTCAAGCAGGCGGTCCGGGAGGTACAGCTCGGGGCGGATGGTTTTGGAGCCGTTGACGAGGAATTGGAGATCGAGGATCAGCCTGCCCGGCGCGAGAGCGGCGAGGCCGGTGACGAGACCTGCCGCCAGTCCGTAACGGCCGCTTCGGGCCGCCGCGACCGCGATTCCGGCTGGGACGACGGCGAGGATGACGAGGAGCGGCCAGGAGAGGTAGCCGGGTCCGGCGTCGGGCGAGACCGGGGCGATGGCGCCTGCGGCTAGGGCCAGGGAGCCGACGGCGAGGAGGGCGGTGGCGGCTTGGAGCCTTGGGGAGGGGGGTTGGTCGGTTAGGTCTAGGAGGGTCTCGCCTTTGCGGCTTGCGTCTCCGCGGCTTGCGTCGCCCCTGCTTGCGTCCTGACGGCTGGGGATGGCCCGAGGCGCAGACCTCTGCTCGTCAGGGACGGCGGCGGGCTTCCGGCTGGCCAGACCTGCCTCGTCACGCCGTTGCCCGGCGGCAGGTTCCCGGCTTGCCGGGCTTCCCGCAGCGGACTGGTCGCGGTCGGCTGAGCTTTCAGCGGAAGTCTCCTCGCCACGGCTAGGCGAGTCGGCGGGACTTGCCGACGTCGGCTCGGTGCCGCCGGGCGAGTCCGCCGAATGTCCGGCAGGGTCCGTCCTGCGGCGACGGGACGAGTCGGCGGGGCTGTCGGCGGGATCCGATTTCGCGCGGTCGGCGTCGCGGCGGGCACGGGCTCGGGCGGCGGCCTTGCGCTCGGCGAGGCTGGGACGCCGGGGTCCGGCGGGACGGCCCGGGGTGTCCGGGGCGGAATCGCCGTCGGAAGGCTCTGGGGTCGGCGGAGTCATCGCTCGCGACGCTAGCAAGGACCGGCCCCGGCGCGGGGACAGCAGGGCCGCCTCGACCAGGCCGGAACGCACTTCCAGGTGAATTCGCCGCGGGATGAACCTTTGGCCGTTCCCGCGCGTCTGACGGGTGCGAAGAAAAAATTCCGCCGATCCGCGTAAGAGGGGCGCGGGCCGGAGGTCTCGACGGCAAGAGGGACTGGAGTGCCGGAGGGAGCGTCGGGAAAAAACTTCGGGGAAGTCGCGTAAGGGAGTGGCGTTCGGGGCGTCACTCCGGCACGGGGCGAAGCACGAGGACACATCGCGGGGGCGATGGACGAGGTCGGATGCCTGTTCGTGGCAGGCGCCCGACCCGGTCGCGGAGGGGAGCCGCGGCGGGTGCCGGAAGGTCGTGGGGACGGCCTGCCGGGACCGAGATGGAGGGGCCGAGACCTGCCGGGGAGGGCAGGTGAACGGCCGCGTCGCGGAGGGAGCCGCGAACTCCGTTCCTGGCAGGCCGGGGAGGACCTGCCAGGAACGGAGACGGCCAGTGCCTGCCGGGACAGGCAATCAGGCCGGGTCGCGGAGGGGACGGCGACAGGCTCGGCAGATCGTGGGGACGGTCGGCCGAGATCGGGGACAGGGACGGCCGGGGCCTGCCGGGGAGGGCAGGTAACCGGCCGCACCGCTAAGAACCCACTGGGCTTGCCGTGAGTGACCGGCATCACAAGATTCGCCGTGAAACTGCTTCAACGCACCGGGGTGGCCGGTTATTTCGTCCGCAAGACCGCCGGGAGGGCCTTCATGGGCGTTGGGCCATCCGAAGGTATGTGACTCAAGCCACAAACGGCGAAGTAGTTTCCGATTAACTTTGGGTAGTTTCCACAGCTAGACGCGCGATGCGCGCCACTCGTTCGGCCGAAAGCCCGGTCGCGTCTTGCTCATTGAGGCGCCGCTTCGTTACTGTCCTGCGGTCCCCATTACAGTCAGGTCACGAAGCAGGACGCTGAGCGAATCACCCCCGAGGTTCGTTCACGGGATCCCCCGCCCGAGTCCGTTTCCGCCCGGCTCCCCGACGATGGAAGGCCCTGTCTTGGCTTCACACCGCTCCCCCGGCGGCCAAGCCCCTTCCCCGGCGCTGAAAGACGCACTGGACGGTGCAGTCATCCGCGTCCGGGGGCAGCACCGCATCGCCCCGCCCTCCTCCGCGCTTCGCGGACGGGTCGTGGTCGCCGCCGTCGCGGCTGGCGCGTTCGCCGCAGCCGCCGCCGGGCAGACCCTCAAGTCCACCAGCGGCGGAGATTCCGACGCCGCGGTCACCCCGCTCGCCAACGCACAGAACGCGAGCGCCTCGTTCACCCTCGGCAGCGCGGGCTCCGGGGGAGCTCCCGAACTGCTGCCGGCCGGGCACGCCGTCGACGCCTCCGCCGAAGCCGCGAAGATGGCCGACAGCGCCAAGGTCACCAAGGCCCGCGTGCAGGCGGAAACCGAAGCCGCGCGTCAGGCCGCCGAAGAGGCCGCCCGCCCGAAGACCTGCATGCCCGCTCACGGCACGTTCACCTCCGGCTTCGGTGCCCGCTGGGGCACGAGCCACCTCGGCATCGACATCGCCAACTCGATCGGCACCCCGATCTACGCCGCCTCCGACGGCACCGTCATCCAGGCCGGTCCCGCCAGCGGTTTCGGCCTCTGGGTACGCATCCAGCTCGACGACGGCACCATCCAGGTCTACGGCCACATGAACAGCTTCTCCGTCCGCGAGGGCCAGAAGGTCAAGTGCGGCCAGCAGATCGCGGAGATCGGCAACCGCGGCGAGAGCACCGGCCCGCACCTGCACTTCGAGGTGTGGCAGGACGGCACCAAGAAGATCGACCCGCGCCCGTGGCTTGCCGCCCGCGGCGTGAACGTCTGAGCCGGACCTCATTTCCTGCTCGCCGGGCGATCGGCGCAGTGGTTCCCGCCGCCGCGTGGGCACCATCGACTGAGTTTGGTTCGTCCGGATCCTTTCTTGGCTGCTCGTAGTGGAAACGCCTTTGTGCGTGAGGAACTCTGGCGGCGCGTGTCATCGCGAAGCCTGGTATCGACAGGCTCGTCGGTGAACTGGGATTTCGTCGGTTAGTCGCACCGCATGGCCGTCGGTCCGAACAATCGGCGACGAGCCCAACAATCTCTGCCCAGCCTGAGCGAGGTTTCAGCTGTCAGGCGATGGCGTCACGGATCGCTGCCCGGTAGGCGACGGACGAAGTAGGCGACTGCTACCTGCCACACTGTGCACAGGTCGGCGCGTCTTCGCCATGGCATCCATCGCGCGAGTCCCTCGTCAGCGCGCGATGTTCCTCCGCAGACGACGCATCTGCCGTCTGGTCCTAAGGCGTGCTGCCTCAGCAGCGCGCGCCATGCTGCGGCCAGCCGTGCCACATCCCCTGGCACGTCCCGAGCTGACCAAGCTGCCGTCCCCACAGCAACCGTCCCCGCGACTCTCCTCAAGTACTCCTGTACCCCAGCGGCAAATACCCCAAACAGCACCGCGTCCATCCCCTGCGTCCCTTCCATAGCCTACCGCATTTCATCGAACTTGTGTTCGATGAACTCAGTATGCCGGAGGGGACCGACAAGATCGGCGGGTTCGCTGGGGAGTTCACTCGGTCCGGCGAAAGATGTCCCGGACGGGGCGGGCAGGCGTCCGACACCGGGCAGGAGTGGGCTGCGGCCGGAGGCTGGGAGCCCGGAGACAGGCGAGGGCCGCGCAGGGCCCCGGGCAACGCCGAGTTTTGGCACAGCCAGCGGGAAACTAGGGCGAGTGGACCTGCACCGGAGGACGACGAGGAAGGCTTCGCGGGGAGGACGGCTCGCGGTACCGACAGGGGTGGCTTGCCACGGCTGGAAGCATCACGCGCCAGACGTGCGGGGCTGACGCCTGGAGAGGCAATGGGAGCTGAGGGGCGACGTTGCGCGAAAGGCAGCGTGGAGTCCAGAGCAGTGCTGCGGTGTTGGCGGCGGCCAGTGCTCACTGTGGCGAGTCAGCTTGGACGGTCCCGCTTTGGCGCGCCGGACTGCGGAGAATCGGGCCCAGGGCCTACGGCACGGCATGGCACGGCACGGCGGATCAAAACACCGAAGCCGCGTCAGCCGTAACAGTCACAGCAGCCGTAGCCACAGCCGCTGGCGAGTCGAAACTGCAGCAGCCGAAAGTGTCGTAGCCGAAGGCTCAGCAGACCTCAGAGTTTGACCATCGGCACACTGCCGATCAACATCAGCCGGACCTTCCCGGAAGCTCCGAAGTCGATCGTCGCCGTCGCACGGGGGCCGATGCCGTCGCAAGAAATAACCGTGCCCAGGCCGTACTTGTCGTGGCTTACGCGGTCTCCGACGTCCAGCTTCAGCGCGACCGTGTCCTTCCACGCCTTGCCGAACGGCGAGCTCGAGGACGTCGACGACGAGGAGGACCGGCGGCCCCACATCGTCGCGGCTCGGGGGCCTGACGAGGAACCGGACGAGGAGCCGAAGTTGCCGAAGCCTGGGGACGACGGTTCCAGGCGGCGCCAGTCGACCAGGTCTGGCGGCAGCTCGTCCAGGAAGCGGGACGCGGGGTTCATCTGCGGCTGTCCCCACGCCGACCGGGTGAGGGCGCGGGATACGTAAAGTCGTTGCCGCGCACGGGTGATCGCCACGTAGGCCAGGCGGCGTTCCTCGGCCAGTTCAGCCGGGTCGCCAAGGGCGCGCATGTGCGGGAAGACTCCGTCTTCCCAGCCGGTGCAGAAGACGACTGGGTATTCCAGGCCCTTGGCGGTGTGCACGGTCATCAGGGTGACCACGCCCGCGCCGCCGTCGCCTTCTTCGCCGCCGTCTGGGGACGGGATCGAGTCGGCGTCTGCGACGAGCGAGACTCGTTCCAGGAAGGCAGGCAGAGAACCTGGGGCGGGGACGCCGTCGTCCAGGACCAGTTCCGCGTTTTCGTCGTTGGTGACCTCGGCGGTGAACTCGGCGAATTCGCGTGCCACCGTCACCAGTTCGGTGAGGTTTTCGACGCGCGACGCGTCCTGCGGGTCGTCCGATTCCTCAAGCTCCGCGCGGTAGCCGGTGCGCTCAAGGACCGCTTCGAGCAGGTCGTGGACCTCGGTGCCGGACGACGCCATCTCCTGCAGTTCGTCCAGCAGCGTCACGAAGCCGGTGATCGCCTTGGCCGAGCGCGGGTTCAGCAGCGCCACCTTGTCGTCGACCGCGTCGCGCAGTGCGGCCCAGAACGAGATGCGCTCCCGTTCCGCGTGCGTCGCCACGACTGCTTCGGCTCGGTCGCCGATGCCACGCTTCGGGACGTTGAGAATCCGACGCAGGCTGACCGTGTCATCGGGATTCGCGAGGACGCGCAGGTACGCGATCATGTCCCGCACTTCGCGCCGTTCGTAGAACCGCACGCCGCCGACGACCTTGTACGGCAGGCCGAGCCGGATGAAGATTTCCTCGAACACTCGCGACTGGTTGTTGGTGCGGTAGAACACCGCGACGTCCGAGTAGTCCGCCTCGCCCTTCTCCGCCAGCGAGTCGATCTCCCCCGCGACGAACGCGGCCTCGTCGTGGTCGTTGTCCGACACGTAGCCGACGATCTTCTCGCCGTCGCCCGAATCGGTCCACAGCCGCTTGGCGCGCCGGTTGGGGTTGCGGGCGATCACCGCGTTGGCCGCGGACAGGATCGTTTGCGTGGAACGGTAGTTCTGCTCCAGCAGAATCGTGTGCGCGTTCGGGAAGTCGCGTTCGAATTCCTCGATATTGCGGATGGTCGCGCCGCGGAAGGCGTAGATGGACTGGTCCGCGTCACCCACCACGCACAGTTCGGCGGGCTCGATCCCGGTGTCCGTGGCTTCGGTGCCGGCGAGTGCGCGCACCAAGGTGTACTGCGCGTGGTTGGTGTCCTGGTACTCGTCGACCAGGACGTGCCGAAAGCGCCGCCGGTAGTACTCCGCGACGTCCGGGAACGCTTGCAGCAACGACACTGTCCGCATGATCAGGTCGTCGAAGTCGAACGCGTTCGCGCTCGCCAGCCTGCGCTGGTACTCGGTGTAGACCTCGGCGACCCGCCGCTCCAGGTCGTTCGCCGCCTTCGAGGCCGCGTCGTCCGGATCGACCAGTTCGTTCTTCAGGTTCGAGATGTGCACCGCGAGCGTGCGCGCGGCGTACTTCTTCGGGTCGATGTCGAGATCGCGCGCCACGAGCGTGATGAGCCGCTTCGTGTCGTCCGAGTCGTAGATGGAGAAACTCGACGACATGCCGAGCGTTTTCGCCTCGCGGCGCAGGATCCGCACGCACATCGAGTGGAACGTGGACACCCACATCGCGTTCGCGCGCTTGCCGACGAGCGCCGCGACGCGTTCGCGCATCTCGGCGGCGGCCTTGTTGGTGAACGTGATCGCCATGATCTCGCCCGGATGCACGCCGCGCTGGCCGAGCAGGTAGGCGATCCGGCGCGTGAGCACGCGTGTCTTGCCCGATCCGGCTCCCGCGACGACCAGCAGCGGACCTCCGGCGTGCGTCACCGCCTCGCGCTGGGCGGGGTTGAGGTCCTCGAGCAGGTCTGCGGTTCCCGGCCGGGCAGCGCGGGCGGGCGGGTCTGCGGGGAGATCGAAGAGGGTGTCCATCGTCTGTCAACGCTACCCCGGGGGTACGACAGTCCCGGAACAGCCACGGGGTCGGCCTGCGCTTCCGGACGTACGCCGCAGTGTCGCCTCGCGTCCGACGCGCGACGCCGCCGCGGCGCGGAGCATCGAATGGCATGGACGACAAGATTCCCGCCCGGCTGAGGGCTTCCGACGGCGATCGCGAGCGCGTCGCCGAGACCATCCAGGCCGCCGGTTCCGACGGACGGCTCACTCTCGAAGAGGTGGAAGAGCGGCTGCGCACGGTCTACGCCACCCGCTACACCGACGAACTCGGCGAACTCACCGCCGATCTCCCCCGGCCTGCTCCTGCCCGGCCGCGCGGCGGCGGCTGGCCGCTGACCCGGGCCGCGCTGCGCGAACATCCGGCGCTGCGCGTCCACCTCGGCATCGTCGCCGTGCTCGCGACCTTGCTGATCGTTCGCTGGGCGATCGGCGGCGCGTTCTTCTTCTGGCCGGCGATGCCGTTGTTCTGGCTGTTCATCAGCCTGGTGCTGCACGCGCGGGTGCGGGCGTTCCGCGGGCGGCCGGGCGCGCCTGTGCCATACTGAATCCGTGCGGCACAGCAGCGAGCGATTTTTTTACGGGACCCGGACTCCGGCTCCCGTGATCGCGTAGTGCCCCACCCGCCATCACCCGCAGCCCCGGAGTCCACTGGACCCGGGGCTTTCGCCGTCCCTGGGACAGGGAGTCCGGACTTCAGAGAGGTCCCGATGAACGCGCAGACGCAGAACGCCGACGGACAGCCCGCCGAGCACACCCCGGCGGGCGAGGACATCTCGTCGCTTCGCGAGGAGATCGACTGGCTCGACTCCGAAATCCTCCGGCTCGTGAAGCGCCGGGTCGAGGTGTCGAAGACCATCGGCGCGGCCCGGATGGCCGCGGGCGGCACGAAAATCGTCTACAACCGCGAGATGGACGTGCTGGCGCGCTACCGCGAACTGGGTCCGGAGGGCCGTCAATTGGCGATGCTGCTGCTGAACCTCGGGCGCGGCAGGCTGGGCCGCTGACCCGGTATCCGGGGCATCCCCGATTCGCGCGGCAGGGAAACCGGGCAGACTGGACACATGATTAACCTCATCGCCGTCATCATCGCGATCGCGAGCGTGCTGGCGGCCCTCGGCCACGTCGGCTACCTGGCGCTGCTGAACAACGCGGCGGGCAAGCGGGCGGGCGGGGCCCCGGTGGCGCAGTACGTGCGCAGCCGCTGGGCTCTGGCCGGCGGCGCCACGGCGGCCTCGCTGTTCGCGTGGCTGCTCACTTCCGGCAACGTCGTGCTGGACGTTCTCGCCATCGTCATCGCGGTCGGTAGCGGCGCGACGTCGATGAAGGCCCTCCAGTCCACGCAGGCGAAGTACCGCAGCGGCGGCTGACGAGGCCCCGAACTGGGCAAACGCCGGGCGGGACGCTGCGCTGCGTGACGTGCCGCCCGTTCGGGCGCGCCCGGTCGAGTGAAACCGGTGCAAGTTGCAGGATGGGTGAAGACATTCGCCTGCCGGTTTCCTACTGTGAAGTCCGTGAGGACCCTGGCGTCTGCGCCGGGCTATGCCCGGAGGACGCGCGGGAGCTGCGGCTCCGCGCGCCGTTCTCCGCGTGCGCGTGCATTTGCGCGGGAGTTCGCAAGTGTGGACGCAAGCGTCGTTCTCCTCATCCCTGCTCCGTTCGGGTTGACGCCGGCCCCGGTGCCGTCACGCCCCCCTCGCGGAGGGGTCGGACCGGCATGACGGGAAACACGATGGACGGTCGGCGGCACGCGGACCGTCCCGGCGCGGTGTCGGACGCCGAGGTCACCGTTCCCGGACGGCACCGCGTCCGCGCCGACGGCACCTGGACTCCGGTGGTGCCGCCCCGCACCGCCGGACATCACCGGCACCGCACCGGTGCCGTGTCTGCCGTCGACGGCGCTCCGGTGCAGCGGGGCAGCGAGAACCCGCGGCTGCGCGGCGCACCGGCCCCGCGCGCGAACCGCGTGCCCGACGACGGGAACCGCCCGGCCCCCAACCAGCCGGTTTTCCCCACCGCGAGCGGCACGTTGCCGATCGGCGAACCGCCGTTGCCGCAGCCGCAGCGCCGCCGGGCGACGAGCGATCGCCGTGCCCCCGTCGAACCCCCGCGCCGCCAGGCCTCCGCCCCGGACCGGCTGGCCGAGCCTCACCAGACTGCCGCTTTCCCCGGACAGCCGTCCGAACCCCGCAGCCGCCAAACCGCCGCCCAGCCAGCCGCTCCCCAAGACCAGCAGGTCGCGGCCCCGCTGGCCCGTCAGCCCGAATCCCGCGCCGCCTTCGCTCCCCCGCAGGACCGGATCCCCGAGGAGCACCGCGCCTTCGCCCCGCCGGAAAGCGCACTCCCCCAGCCGACCCGGCGCACCCGGCAGGAACGCGTCGCCACCACCTCCGCCGCGCTGGCCAACCGGCCGGAAAGCCCCCGCGAGCGGGTCGAGCTGAACCCGGTCGCGGAGGAACCGCCCCGGCGCCAGCGCGTCACGCTCGGCGAACCGGCCGTATCGGCGCGGGAGAGCCAAGAGCAGCAGGACGACGAGGTGCGCGTGTACGCCGCGCCGCTGCTGGACGGCCTCGGCACGTTCGATCTCGGCTCGGTGCCCGCGTCGGTCACCCCGCCGAAGACCTGGCGCAAGGCCGCGTGGTTCGCCACCGGCGCGTCCGGCGCGGTGGTCGTCGGACTGCTGTTCGCCGGGACGTTCCTGGTCGGCGGGCCCACCACCACGACGACCGACGCGGTCGGCGGCGGCGGCTGGCCCGGCAGGCAGAACGGCGGCAACCCGAACCTCAGCGCGCTCATCCCGAACGGGCAGCACGGCGGGGTCGGCGGCAGCGTCCCGCGCAGCGACTCCAGCACCAGCCCGGACGGCGTCACCTCGGACAACGGCACGCATCCGCAGCAGGGCTCCGGGCCGAACAGTTCCGCGAGCAGCAGTTCGGCAGGCGTGACCACGTCGGCGGGCCCCGGCACCGGCACCGGCAGCAGCACGTCCGCGCCGACCACCACGGACTCGCCCTCGTCCAGCGAGCCGCCGCAGAAGCCGCCGGTCACTCCCGCTGAGCGGGAAACGAAAGGACCGCCGGTCTTCACCGCCGGCGACGCGGACACGATGGGGAACAACTCGGAGAAGTTCTTCAACAACGTCACAACTGACCCGTCGGAGGCCTCGTCGGTCACGTCCGGCGACCTCAAGCAGCAGGGCCCGCAGGGGCTGCGCAAGCGCTACGCCGACGTCGCGTACTTCGAGGTCAAGAAGGTCACCATCGACCCGCAGCACGGCACCACGGTGAACACGGTCGAGGTCACGCACCAGGACGGCAGCAAGAGCACCGAGCAGCAGACGCTCACCTTCGACGACAACGGCAAGATCACCGACGACGGGCGCTGACCAGCACACTGTCTGCAAATGCCGATGCACGTGCGGTGCGGTGAGCGGTTGTTCCCTCGTCCGGTTGGGTGACATAAGCTGCCGTTCGTCGTACGACGGCGGCATTCCGGCGACGGAGTCTGGCGGCAGCCGGTCGGCACAGGGTTACCTGGCGACTACGAGGTCCGGGCCGACCACGAATCGCCTCGGACCGCCCCGGGGACACCGCCACCGTGTCGTGTCCCGCCCCGAACCCCCAGAGCGAGGACTTTCGTGCTTGAACGGCAGCGAACCCGGCGAGAACCCGACGCCGTGCGCGTCGAGGACGTGATCCCGCCGGAACTGCTCGAGGACGTGGCCGAGGCCGACCGCGAATATCTCGAGCAGGTGTTCCGCGAACCGCAGAAGTACCTGCCGCCGCGCACCCGCCGCCCGGTCGCCCAGGCCGCGGAACCGGTCGAAGAGCCCGAAAGCAAGCTCGCCCGCCGCGCGAAGCTGGCCGGGCTCGTCGGAGCGGGCGCGCTCGTCGCCGGCGCCGTCGTCACCGCTTCGCTGCTCAGCGGCGGCCCGCGACCCACCGTGCCGGTCGCCGGAGGAGCCGCGATGCCCGCCGGGTTCAGCGGCGCGGCAGCGCTCGGCGGACAGGCCGTGCCGCAGCAGCGCAAGGTCCACTCGTCCGGCGGCACGACGTCGGGGCAGAGCGAAAGCACGACGCAGTCCCAGCACACCGGCTCCACGGCCACCACGCCGTCGAACTCGGGCACCACGACTCCGGAAACCACTTCCGGCACTTCGTCGTCCGCCTCCTCGAGCACCGCCCCCTCGGCGGAATCGCACAAGAAGTCCGCCACCTCGTCGGCGGCCGCGCCGGATCCGGTGAAGCTCGAAGCGGTGCGCAAGTTCTACGCCTCGGTCGACCACCAGCCGGAGAACGCGCTTTCGCTGCTCAGCCCGAGCGCCGCGCGCGGCGAAACGGGCGATCTGGTCCGCGCGTGGAGCGGGGCCGACTCGATCGACGTCCAGGAACTGCACGTCCAGGACGACGGTTCGGTCTTCGCCGTGGCGCTGGTCCACCAGGCCGACGGAACCCTCTTGCGCGTGACCCAATTGTTCGACGTCGTCGAGCAGGATGTGATCTCGCAGGCCCGCGTCCTGTCCGCGGTCTACTCCTGACCTGCGCGAACGTGGTTGTGCCGGGTCGGCCGAAGTGTGCCGCGTGCGTGTGCGCAGAGTGAGCGCCTAGCCTTGTCACGGGTCGGTCTCGGCAAAACCGGCACACGGTCCACAGCAGGTGCCTACGCTCCGGTGCTGCGGCGGGTTCGAACTCACCCCTTTGGGGTAGAACAGTCCCGCCCCGGGAAGTCGGAGCCCCAAAGGGAGGTCGCGTGAGCGACGAGGGTCGTCTGGTCGCCGACCGGTACCGGATCGTCGGGAAAATCGGTTCCGGCGCGATGGGGGCCGTCTGGCGCGCCCACGACGAGGTGCTGGGCCGTACGGTCGCCATCAAGCAACTTCTTCTCCAGCCCGGGCTGGAGAACCACGAGGCGGAGGACGCCCGGCAGCGCACCATGCGCGAGGGCCGGATCGCCGCCCGGCTGCACCACCCGAACGCGATCACCGTGTTCGACGTCGTCACCGACGACAACGGCCAGCCCTGCCTGATCATGGAATACCTGGCGTCCACCAGCCTGGCGCAGGTGCTGCAGGAAAAGGGCACCCTGCCGCCGATGGAGGTCGCCCGGATCGGCGCGCAGATCGCCGCCGCCCTGCGCGAGGCGCACGCGGTCGGCATCGTGCACCGCGACATCAAGCCGGGCAACATCCTGCTCGCGGGCAACGGCACGGTGAAGATCACCGACTTCGGCATCTCGCGGGCCAAGGACGACGTCACGGTCACCAAGACCGGGATGATCGCGGGCACCCCCGCCTACCTGGCCCCCGAGGTCGCGATCGGCGGCGACCCCGGCCCCGAGTCGGACGTCTTCTCGCTCGGCTCGACGCTGTACGCCGCCTGCGAGGGACAGCCGCCGTTCGGTCTGTCCGAGAACACGCTGAGCCTGCTGCACGCGGTCGCCGCGGGGCAGATCAACCCGCCGCGGCAGTCCGGTCCGCTGGCGAGCGTGCTCGCGGTGCTGCTGCACCCGGAGACCCAGCACCGGCCCACCGCCGACGAATGCGAGGAGCTGCTGGCCGCGGTCGCGCGCGGCGAGACCCCGCTCGGCGGTCCGGACGCCGACACGATGATGGCCTCCTCCTCGGGCACCCTCGGCGCGGCCGCGCTCGGTGCGGCGGGCGGAGCGGCGGCCGCTGGTCTGCTGCATCCCGACGACGAGCAGGCCAGCCACTCCGGCACGCTGCTCGACGACCCGGGCGTCACCCAGCAGTACGACCCGAGCGCGCAGCAGTACTACGACGAGGACCCGTACCCGCCGGGCTCCGGCTACCCGGAAGACGACTACGACGACCGCGGCTACCAGCAGGACGGCTACCACCAGGAGCCGCCGCTCTACGGCGACCCGAGCCGCAACGGCCTCGCCGCCACCCGCGCGGTGCCGGTGCCGGACCACTACGAGGACGACCCCTACGACGAGGAACCCGCGCCGCGGACCCGCGTGCAGACCGCGCCCGAGGACGACGAGGACGAGAAGCCCGGCGCGTGGAAGAAGCCCGCGATCATCGGCGGCGTCGTGGTCGTCGGCCTGGTCGCGCTCGGCGTGTGGCTGCTGACTCCGGGCAATCCGCCGGACGCTTCGCAGCCCGCGCCGCCCGTTTCGTCGTCCGCGGTCGCGCCGACGTCCGTCACACAGCCGCCTTCGGAAGCAACCACTACGTCCCCGCCTACGTCTTCCCGGGAAAGCGCGACCCGCGAGACCCAGTCGACGCGGCACTCGCGGCGGACCACTTCTGCGGAGGACACTCCGACGCAGGAACAGTCGAAGACGCGGGAGAGCACGCCGGACAAGCCGACAAGCTCGAAGGAAACGGCAACGTCGGCACCGACGACGGCAAGCTCGGCCAGCGGCGGATGATTCAGGGACAGCATTGAGTTCAGAAGGCAGCATCGTCGGCGAGCGGTACCGGCTCGACCAGCCGATCGGGCGCGGACGCGCGGGCATCGTGTGGCTCGCGTTCGACACGCGGCTGTTCCGGACCGTCGCCGTCAAACGCATGTACCTGCCCGTCGGCCTGCCGCCGGACCGTGCCGAACAGGCGCGCGCGATGGCGATGGAAGAGGGCAAGGCCGCGGCGCGGATCGATCATCCGTGCGCGATCACGGTGTACGACGTGCTGCCCGACGGCCAGGACGTGTGGCTGGTGATGGAGTACATCCCGTCGCGCGGGATGTCGGTTTTCCTCGCCGAGCACGGCCGGCTCACTCCGGAGCAAGCCGCGTTCCTGGGCATCCAGCTCGGCGACGCGATGGCGTCGATTCACTCGGCGGGCATCGTCCACCGCACGCTCGAACCGAACACGGTGCTGCTCGCGGACGACGGCAGCGTCAAGCTGACCGACATCGGCATCACCGGCGGCGGTCCGCACGCCGCTTACCGAGCGCCTGAGGTCACGCGCGGCGCACCTCCGTCTGCAGCTGCAGACGTGTTCTCGCTGGGCGCGACGCTGTACACGGCGGTCGAGGGCGTGCCGCCGTTCGGTGACGACGGACAGTCCCCGGAACGACCGCCGGAGAACGCCGGCCCGCTCGCCGGGGCGTTGCAGAAGATGCTGCGCGCCGACCCGGCTGCCCGGCCGACCATGGACGACACCGTGCACGCGTTGAAGGCGATCACCGTCGGACGCGAGCAGACCGCGTTCATCCCGCCGACCGCGCCCGCGTTGCCGACCCTTCCGGCGTCGCGGCCGCTGCCCGCGCAGCCGCCCAATGTCCCGGAGCCGACCCAGCAAATTCTGCCGCAACAACAGCCGCAGCAACCGGCTCCGCTGATGCAGCTTCCGGTCCAGCAGGTGCCGCAGGCTCCCGCTCCGGCGCAGCCAATGCAGCAGCAGACGATGCAGCAGCCGACCGCCCGGTACACGCCCACTCCGGCGCAGCAGGCCGCGTCCGCGCAGGCTGTTCGGGAGAAGGCGGCGGCGCGGCGGCGGATCATCCTCACCGTCGCGGCGATCCTGTGCGCGATCCTGATCGGGATCGGCGTTTCGCAGCTGCTGTTCGTCTGAGCCGATGTCAGGCGACGTTCTCGGTCGCCTCTTGCATGGCTTCGAGGAACGTCTGCACGGCCGGGCTGCCCGCGACCCGTGCGGCCACCGCGGCGTGAATGTGCCTGCTCGGCTGGGGATTGCGGACCCGGCGCACGACCACTCCCGGATGCGGAGTGCCTAGCCCCAGCTCCGGCACCAGCCCGACGCCGAGCCCGGCGGCGATGAACCCTTGCGCCGACGGATAGTCCTCGGACTCGACCACGACGTTCGGATGGAACCCGGCCGACGCGCAGGCGCCTTCCAGGATCGCGCGGCAGGCGCCGGGGATCGGGTCGACGCCGACCCACGGTTCCTCGGCGAGGTCGGTGAGGTCAAGGACGCGTTTGCGAGCCAGCCGGTGCGCCCGCGGCAGGACCGCGCGGTACGGGTCGTCCAGCAGCGGCACCAGCTCGATGCCCCGGCCCGGCTCCGACGGCCGCGGGTACACGATGATCGCCAGGTCAGCGCGACCTTCCTCGACCTCGGTGAGCGGATCGCCCGGGTCGATGAGCTTGAGATCGAGCCACACGCCGGGGTGTTCGCGGCGCAGCGCGGCCACCGCGTACGGCACCATCGTCGCGCCCGCGGTGGCGAAGTAGCGGATGGCGAGCTTGCCGGTGCGGCCTTCCTTCAGCTCGGTGAGCGCGGCCTCGGCTCGGGCCAGCTCCGCGCTGAGCGTCTCGGCGTGTTCGGACAGCAACGTCCCGGCCGGGGTCGGCTGGACGCCGCGGCCGACGCGTTCCAGCAACGGCGTGCCCGCTTCGCGTTCGAGCACCGCCAGCTGCTGGCTGATCGCCGACGGCGTGTAGCCGAGATTCCTCGCCGCGGCAGTGATCGAACCGCTCGTGATCACCGCGCGCAGCACCTGCATGCGCCGTACATCGAGCATGGCTCGATCCTACAGCTTTGCTTAATTGTCCCTGCAGTTATTTTCGCTTGTCCTTACACCTTGCTGCGGCGAAGCTGGCTAGCGAGGCAAAGGAGGAACCTGGGGTGGGCGAGTCGAAGACGCTGCTGAGGATCGCGGCGCTCGCGTTGATGTGGGGATCGAGTTTTTTCTGGATCAAGCTCGGGCTTGAAGCGCTTTCCCCGGTGCAGCTGGTGCTCGCGCGGCTCGTGCTGGGCGCCGTGGTGCTGCTGGCGCTGTGCCTGATCGGGCGGCGGAGCCTGCCGTCGCGACGGAGCACCTGGGGGCATCTGCTCGTCGCGGCGTTCTTCCACAATGCCTTGCCGTTCCTGCTTTTCGCGGTCGGCGAGACCACCGTGGACTCCGGCATCACCGGGGTCCTGAACTCGACCACTCCGCTCTGGGTGCTCGTGGCGGCCCCGTTCCTCGGGGTCTCGAACCGGATGACCGCGACGCGGATCGCCGGTCTGGTGATCGGGCTCGGCGGGATCCTGCTGATCTTCGCGCCGTGGCAGGCGTCCGGACTGCTCAGCTGGGGTGCGCTGGCGTGCCTCGCCGCGGCGGCGAGCTACGGGTTCGCGTTCGTCTACGAAGGCCGGTACCTGTCGAACACCGGCTCCTCGCCGTACGCGATCGCGGCCGGGCAGATGCTGCTGGCCACGGGTTTCCTGGTGCTGGCCATGCCGTTCGGCGGGCTGACGCCGGTGCACCTGAGCCCGGTCGCGCTGATCGCGGTGGTGATCCTCGGCCTCGGTTCGACCGGGATCGCGTTCGCGCTCAACTACCAGCTGCTGGCGAGCGAAGGCGCGGTGGCCGCTTCGGTGGTCGGCTATCTGCTGCCGGTGGTGTCGGTGCTGCTGGGCGCGGTTTTCCTGCACGAGCAGCTGAACCTGCGCGTGATCGCGGGCATGGTCGTGGTGCTGCTCGGCGTCGCGTTGACGCGGTTGCAGCGCAAACCGGCCGTGACCCCGGAAGAAGAACTGACTCCGGCCTAGACGAGACGGCGGTCCGAGGCCCAGCGGGAGAGCTCGTAGCGGTTCGACAGCTGGGTCTTGCGCAGGACGCTCGACACGTGCGTCTCGACCGTCTTCACCGAGATGAACAGCTCGGACGCGATTTCCTTGTACGCGTACCCGCGGGCGAGCAGGCGCAGGACGTCGCGCTCGCGCGGGGTGAGCAGGTCCAGTTCGGGGTCGTTGATCGGCGCGGACCCGGGACGGTCGGCGAAGGCGTCGAGGACGAAACCGGCCAGGCGCGGGGAAAACACCGCGTCGCCGTCGGCCACCCGGACCACCGCGCGGACGAGCTCCTTCGACGAGATCGTCTTGGTGACGTACCCGCGCGCGCCGGCGCGGATCACCGCGATGACGTCCTCGGCGGCGTCGGAGACCGACAGCGCGAGGAACACGACGTCCGGCAGCTCCGGGCGCACGCGGCGGAGCACCTCGGCGCCGCCGCCGTCGGGCATGTGGACGTCGAGCAGCACGACCTGCGGACGCGTGCGCGCGATGCCGGCGACCGCTTCCGCGACCGACCCGGCCTCGCCGACCACCTGCACCTCGTCGGTGATCGAATCGAGTTCCGTGCGCACTCCCGCGCGGAACAACGCGTGGTCGTCCACGAGGAAGACCTTGACCGGTTCCCGCTGGCTTTCCGTCACGACTGCCCACTCCCTCGCTTCGCCTGCCCCCGAGCATAGCGAGGTCATGCCACCCCTTTGGCCGCCTTCACCGGCATGGCGAGCTGGACTTCGGTGCCTTCGCCGGGTGCGGTGCGCAGCTTGCAGGTGCCGCCGTGGCGTTCCATCCGGCCGCGGATCGAGTCGGCGAGGCCGTGCCGGTCGGCGGGCACGACGTCCGGGTCGAAGCCTTTGCCGCGGTCGCGCACGAACACGGTGACCTCGGTGGGTTCGACCTCGGCGAACACGCTGACCTCGGCGACGCCTGCGTGCTTGGCCGCGTTGACGATCGCCTCGCGCGCGGCCTGAACCAGCGCGGTGAGCGGCGGGTTCAGCTCGGCGTCGCCGACCACGACCTGGCCGACCGAGATCGCGAACTGGTCCTCGACCTCGCCGCACGCCGCAGCCAGCGCCTCGGACAGCTGCTGGCGGGTGCCTTCTTCCTCTTCCTTGGTCCGCTTGTCGCTGGGTTTGCCGTAGCCGCCGGGGCCGTACAGCCAGCCGCGCAGCTCGCGTTCCTGGCCGCGGGCGAGGCGCGCGACCTCGGCGGGCTGGTCGGCCTGGCGCTGGATCAGCGCGAGGGTCTGCAGGACTGAGTCGTGCAGGTGCGCGGCGATTTCGGCGCGTTCGTCGGTGCGGATGCGGGCCTGGCGTTCCTCGCCGAGGTCGCGGACCAGCCGCAGCCAGAACGGGACGGTGAGCACGGCGACGCCGATCAGCGTCGCGAGCACCGCGATCAGGGCGAATTTGACCTGGTCGAAGTCGCCGCTGGCGAACACGACGAAGCCGATGCCGGTGGCGACCAGCGCGACCCCGGCGAGGATCCGGACGAACGCGGCGAGCCTGCCGCCCTCGCCGACCAGCCCGTCGCGGGCACCGACGCGCCAGCGCCGCCGCTGCGATTCGTCCGCCTCCCGCCAGACGACCGCCGCACCGAGCGCGGCGAGCGCGAGCGGCACGGCGACCCAGCCGCGGATGGCGCCGGTCAGCGTGCTGCTGGCGATCGCGAGCCCGATGCCGAGCGCGATCAGCCCGTACGCCTGCTGGCGGTCGCGGGCCTTGGGCGCGGTTTCGGTTTCCTCGGCACTCTGCGGGACGAACACCCAGAGCAGGCCGTAAGCGAGCAGGCCGGCCCCGTTGAGCGCGGCCAGCAACGCGAACACGACGCGGACCCAGACGACCGGAACCCCGAGGTGATCGGCGAGCCCGCTCGCGACGCCCGCGACGGCCCGCCCGGAGCGCCGCCGGTACATCTTGGGCCGCGATTCGGGTTCGGCGACCTCCATCGCCTGGGCGGACATGAGTGCCGAGGGCTCCTCGGCGGTCGAGGAAACCCGCCCCGGGGCACTGATGTCGAGAAAGTCCTGCACGAGTCCCATCGTCACACGCGGGAGCGGCCCGGACATCGGGGAAGGCCCTGATCCACTCCCCCAGATGGCCGCCGGTGAGGAAATTCCGCGAACCTCCCTGCCGCCCGCCGGGACTCGGTACGATGCAGGGGGCGAGCGATCACAGTGCGTACACGGGGCGGGGAGGCCGGATGACCGAGCAGCATCGCGCGGAACACGTCGAGTCCGCAGGCGATTACTACGCCCGGACGCAGAACGTGAACCAGATCTTCGCAGCCGGCGAGGACTCGCCGGAGACGCGCAGCGCGACTGAACGGGACGCCTCGCAGTACTCGGTCCAGCAGGGCCAGCAGCTTCTCCAGGGCCAGCAGACCAGGGGCGACGCGCCCGCGCCGGACGCGAATTATGCGTCGTACAGCCACGAAGACCTGCACAAAATGGTCAACGAGGGCTTGAACTTCAAGGGCATCAACGAACGCAGCCGCGTGACGAACTTCTATGGCAACTGGCTCGCGGACGCGTCCAACGAGTTCCGCAACGCGGCCGACACCGCGGGTGCCGAATGGCAGGGCACGGCCGCGACGCAAGCGCATTCGTTCTTCCAGAGCACGGCGGACCACACGGAAAAAACCGGCAGCGCGATGCAACTGGTGTCGAACCGCTACTCCCAGCAGTCCGCGGCGGCCGACTACGCGCACAAGAACATGCCGGAGCCGACCGGGTTCGACCAGAAGGCCGAGATGGCCAAGGCGACCGAGCAGTTCCAGAACGGCAACCCGTTGCAGGGCGTGATCGCGATGGGCGACATGGCGGCCAAGCAGCAGCAGGCCGACGCGGCGCATCAGCAGGCTGTCCAGGTGATGCACGGGCTGGACACGACGTATCACGAGACGTCGACTACGCAGCCGGTTTATTCGCCGCCGCCGCAGATGAACAACGACAGCACGCACGCGAGCAGCGCCTCGCCGGTGACCGTGTCCGGTGGGACTTCTAGCGGGCCTTATGTCGGTCCTGGCGGGTCCGGTCCGGTGACTGGCGGGCCGGGGAACGGGTTCACGGGCACGAACCCGCCGCTTGGCGGTCCTGCTCCGGTCACCTCCTTCCCGTCCGGGGGAAGCGGGAATCCTCCAGGCGTTCCTTACAGCCCTGGGCCGGGGATCAACACCGGTACTGGGCCACTCAGCAACCCTGCGATGTCAGGGGGAGGGAACAACCTCCGGACCACTCCGGGCATCGGCGGCCGTCTTTCTCCGGAGGGCCTCGCTTTGGGCGGGGGCGGTGTCGGGAACTCCGGCTCCGGCGAGGACACGCCGCGCAGCCGGTCGGGCGGCGCTGGCCGGGGTGGTGCTGGTGGTCGGGTGACTGGCGGTGCTGGTTCGGGTGGCTCCGGGAAGCCGGGCGAGTCCGGTGGCAAGGGTGCGGCCGAACGGCTTGAGCGCGGGGCTACTGCTGCCGCGAACGCCGGGAAGGGCGGGAAGCCTGGTGCCGCGGGTGCTGGCGCGGCGGGAGCCGGGAAGAAGAAGGAAGAGGACAAGGAACACAAGAACAAGATCCCGACACAGGTCGATCCGGACGAGGTCTTCGAGGTCAAGCCGGAACGAGGACCGGACGGGGAGAAGATCACTCCCCCGGTTCTCGGCGGCTGAGCCGCGCAGGGCACTTCTACAAGCCCCGTAGCCGTCGCACCTCAAGCGCAGACACAGGAGCAGCCGATGCCAGGAATCGAAGTAAATCCGGAACCGATCTCCGCCAACTCGTCCGCCGCCGACACAGCGGGCAATGCCTTTCTGGCGGGTCTTACCGAGGGCCCCGGCAGCCACGAAGCCGCGGTAAAAATGCGCGATGCCGGAAACACGCTGAAGACGTTGGCGCAGAACGGGGCGTTCGCGGTCAACGAGGCCGGGTTCGACGCTTACTTGAAAGCGTGCAACTTCTTCCTGGACGGCTACCGGGACATGCGCTACGACCTGAATCTCTTGACTCAGGCCGCGCAAATGGGCAGCTTCGGCTACGCCGAAAAAGTGGCGGAATTCAACACCAAAGTCGCCGGGGGCGACACCGACGCGATGATCCCCAACTTGGACCTGATGCACAACGGCGTCAAGGCCGCTCTCGAAGCCTTGACCATCGCACGCGAAAATTACCAGAAGAACGAATCAGATAACACTACATCGTTTGCCGAACTTAACAAGAAGCTGGAAAATTCGTGACGAAGACTCGCCGAACCATCGGGGCACTCGGTGTCACCACGTTGGCCCTGGTTGGTGCAGCAGCCTGCAGCAACCCCGTCGACGGCGCGGCAACGCCGACCACATCCGCCCCCGCGGCAGCCAGCAGTCCCGCTTCCATTTCCGGCAACCCGTTCGCTTCACTGGACCAATGCCAGCTGCTCGATCAAATCCTGGCCGGCCAGGGGTTCCCGCCGGCGCAACCCTCCGTCGCGGACTCCAACCGAAGCTGCCGATCAGCGAAAAAATCCCAAAACGCCGCGACGGACCCAGCTGCCGAAGTCGGGATCGCGCTTCAAAATGGCCAGAAGTACACGGACAACATTCAGAACCCCAGTTCCGCACACAATGGGAATATCGACGGCCGAAAGCTGATCGAACAACGCGACCTGCTGGGCTCTCCGGGCGGGTGCCAGGTAGGAATGGAGGTCGGGCCCAACGCCCGTGCCCTGGTGATCGTCCTGATCAGTGACGATACCCAGGCCGCCTGCAAAAAAGCCGAAGATGTCGCCACCGCTCTAGACAAGCGACTTCCGCGCGGCTGAAAAATACCCATAACCGCGTGCATTAATGCCATAGAACGCGCCGGGCCGGATTCTCAGCGGCATGGCGTTGTTCGAACTTCGCTCGTGCGCATCCTGCGGCACGGCAGCTGACCTCGCCAAGAAGTTGACCCCTTCGCCCCCAAGGCTGGCCCCCGGCCGGCCCAAAGCCCTCCACCAGGGCCGTATCTCGGGGATAACCTCAGGGACCTTCCCCGATGTGCCGCCCCACTCCATCGACCATGCTGTGAAGCATGAGTGGTGCGAACGACGTGCGGCCTCCCCGTACGAACCCCCTGAACGGGTTCGAGGAGACCGTCAAGGACTTCTGGGCCAGCAGGCCTCGGCGGCCGCACTCGGGTCGGAAGGTTGCTGGGGTCGCGGCTGGGCTGGGGGATCGCTACGGGATTGACCCGGTGGTGATTCGGGTCGCGTTGGCGGCGGCGACCGTTTTCGGGGGGTTCGGGCTGGTGCTTTACCTGCTCGGCTGGTTGTTCTTCCCCTCCGAGGGCGACGAGGTTTCCGGCTTCGAGGCGTTGATCGGGCGCGGGCAGTCGAGCATGACGAAGGCCTTCGCGGCCGTGCTCACGGTCGCGGTGATTCCGGTTGTCGGGTGGACGTTCGGCGGCGGCTGGTTCGACGGCGGCGGCCTGATCGGGTTCGCGTTGCTCGCCACGTGCCTTTATCTCCTGCATCGCACCCGCGGGCAGGACAACCGACCGGCGCCGGTCGTCGCGTTCGCGGCGGACGGAACCGCTTCCGGAACCGGAGCTTTCACGATGAACAGCGACACCCCGACTCCCGCGGCGGCGGCACCGGGCTGGGATCCGCTGGCCGCCGACCCGGCGGGCTGGGATTTGCCCGATCCAGCGGCGCCGGCGCCCCCGCCGCCTCCGACCGGCGACTACAACGACTCCCCTAAGCCCTGCGGGCGACGGTCCAAGATCGGGGCTGCCACGTTCGGGGTCGCGGTGATCGTGGCCGGCGTTGGCGTCGCGCTCGCGCTGAACGGGTTCGACTGGTTCTCGCTGCGGCACATCATCGGCATGACGCTCGCCGTGCTGGGGGTCGGGCTCGTGGCGGGGGCGTTCGCTCGCGGCGCACGCGGTCTGATCGGGCTCGCGATTCCGCTGTCGGTCGCCGGGATGGTGCTCACGACCAGCACGTTCGACAACCTCGACGTGCGCGGCGGCGTCGGCGACCTGTCCGCCACTCCGCGTACGGTGGCCGAACTGCAGCCGGTCTACCGGCACACCGCGGGCAACATGAAGATCGACCTGACCCAGCTGGCCGCGAGCGAGCCGATCACCACCACGGTCTCCAACGGCGCCGGAAACACCGAGGTCATCGTGCCCCGCACCGCGGACGTGACGTTCACCTGCGAGAACAGCGCCGGTGAGGTCGACTGCCTGAACCGCACGTCCAACGGCGTCGGCCAGCCTGCCGTCACCGGGACCGACAACGGCGACGACAACGTCGGCGGACAGAAGATCACGCTCCACGTCACCAACGGCGTGGGCCAGGTGGAGGTGCGCCGTGGCTGAGAACCCTTACTCCTACGACGAGCCCGAAGCCCCGGCGCGCCGCCGCGGGGTCGACTGGATCACGCTGGTCGTCGGGGTCGCGACGCTGCTCGTGTCCGGCTACGTCCTCACCGACGGCTCGAGCTGGCTGCCGACCTTCGACTTCCGCTGGATCATCGCGGGCGGCGCGGTGTTCTGCGGGATCCTGATGCTCGGCGCGTCGTTCCGCAAACGACGGCCCTGAGACACAAAAAACGGGGCCCGGACATTTCCGGGCCCCGTTTTTCACGTCATTCCCACTCGATGGTGCCCGGCGGCTTGCTCGTCACGTCCAGCACCACGCGGTTGACCTCGGACACCTCGTTCGTGATCCGGGTCGAGATCCGCTCCAGCACCTCGTACGGCAGCCGCGTCCAGTCGGCGGTCATCGCGTCCTCCGACGACACCGGGCGCAGCACGATCGGGTGGCCGTACGTCCGGCCGTCGCCCTGGACGCCGACGCTGCGGACGTCCGCGAGCAGCACCACCGGGCACTGCCAGATCTCCTGGTCCAACCCGGCCGCGGTGAGTTCCTCGCGGGCGATCGCGTCCGCCTCGCGCAGGGTCTCCAGCCGGTCCGCGGTCACCTCGCCGATGATCCGGATGCCGAGGCCCGGCCCGGGGAACGGCTGGCGCTGCACGATCGTCTCCGGCAGCCCCAGTTCGAGCCCGACCCGGCGGACCTCGTCCTTGAACAGCAGCCGCAGCGGTTCGACCAGCTCGAACTGCAGGTCGTCAGGCAGGCCGCCGACGTTGTGGTGGCTCTTGATGTTCGCGGTGCCCTCGCCGCCGCCGGATTCGACGACGTCCGGGTACAGCGTGCCCTGCACGAGGAACCGGTAGTCGCCCTGCGCCTTGAGGTCGCGCTCGGCCTGCTCGAACACGCGGATGAACTCGCGACCGATGATCTTGCGCTTCTGCTCCGGGTCGGTGACGCCGGCCAGCGCGTTCAGGAACCGCTCGCGCGCGTCCACGGTGACCAGGTTGACCCCGGTCGCGGCCACGAAATCGCGCTCGACCTGGGTGCGCTCCCCCGCGCGCAGCAGGCCGTGGTCGACGAACACGCAGGTCAGCCGGTCGCCGATGGCACGCTGGACGAGGGCCGCGGCGACCGCGGAGTCAACGCCGCCGGACAGGCCGCAGATGGCCCGTCCCTCGCCGATCTGCGCGGCGACCGCGGCGACCTGCTCGTCCACAATGGACGAAGTGGTCCAGCCGGGCCGCACGCCGACGATCTCGTACAGGAACCGGCGCAGCACCTCCTGGCCGTGCGGCGAGTGCGCCACCTCCGGGTGGTACTGCACGCCCGCGAAGCGCCGCTCGACGTCCTCGAAGCCAGCGACCTCGGCACCGTCGGAGCTGGCCGTGACGACCGAGCCCTCGGGGGCCTTGGTGACGCTGTCGTTGTGGCTCATCCACGCCGTCTGGTGATCGGGCAGCCCGGTGTGCAGGACGCCGCCCTCGCCGACGATCCGCACGTCGGTGCGGCCGAACTCGCGCACGCCGGTCGGCTCGACGACGCCGCCGAGCGCGCGGGCGAGCAGCTGGTGGCCGTAGCAGATGCCGAGGATCGGCACGCCGGCCTCGACCAGCTTCGGGTCCATCGCCGGGGCGCCCTCGGCGTACACGCTCGACGGGCCGCCGGACAGGATGATCGCGGACGGGTTCTTGGCGAGCAGCTCCTCCACGGTCGCGCTGGACGGCACGACCTCGGAGAAGATCTGCGCCTCGCGCACGCGACGGGCGATCAGCTGCGCGTACTGCGCCCCGAAGTCCATGACGAGTACCGGACCGGTGGGAGTGGCCACCCAAGACCTCCAGGTATCAGCGCTTTTGCCACCATCGTCCCAGGTGGGCCCCGTCACGTCGGCAATGGCCCCGTAATGAGGACAGCCGCTGTCCGCGAACCGGCTTACCGTTCCCGCATGACCAACGACTGGACCAACGAACTGACCGAGCAACTCGACTGGCACTGGCAGCACCACGTGCGCCCGAAGCTGGAGGGACTGACCGACGACGAGTACTTCTGGCAGCCGGTCGCGGACTGCTGGACGGTGCACCCCCGCACGAGCGAGAACGACCCGGGCACCGGCGACTTCACGGTCGATTTCTCGTTCCCGGAGCCGACTCCGCCGCCGGTGACCACCATCGCGTGGCGGCTGGCCCACATCATCCCCGGCGTGCTGGGCATGCGCTCCGCATCGCACTTCGGCGGACCGCCGATGTCCTATCAGGACTTCCCGTACGCGGGCACTGCCGACGAAGCGCTGAAGCAGCTCGACGACGCGTACGCGACCTGGATCGCCGGCGTACGCAGCCTCGACGCCGAAGCGTTGGCGCGCCCTTGCGGTCCCGCTGAAGGTCCGTACGCGGAGCTCTCGATGGCCGCGCTCGTCCTGCACATCAACCGAGAGATGATCCATCACTGCGCGGAGATCCTGCTGCTGCGCGACCTTTACCGAAACCGGTGACCAGCAGCCCCAGCGCGATGCCGAGCAGCGCGGGCATGCCGTGGTTGTCGTGCAGCACCGTGTCGAGCACAGCCAGCGGCACGATCAGCAGCGCGGCGCGGTAGAGCGCTTGCGGCGGCTCGGCGTCGCGCGCCCGCCACACCACGACCGCGAGCGCGCCGAGCAGCCCGGCGACGCACATCGAGTTGCCCGCTCCGACCGGGTTCAGCCAGACGTAGCTGAGGTACTGGCCGAACAGTCCGCAGCCGAAGTACAGGACGAACCAGGACACCCGGCCGAGGCACCATTCCGCGAAGGTGCCGACCGCGGCGAGGGCGAGCAGGTTGAAAATCCCGCCGAAAATCTTGCCGTCTTGGAAGAACATGCCGGTCAGCAGCCGCCACCACTCTCCGGCGTCGATCGCGGTGGCGTCGCGCTTGAAGCGGTCGAAGAGCGCCGGATCCGCCAACTGGGCAACGAGCACTACTGCGGTCACAAGAAACACCGCGCCGGTCAGCACCGGACGGCGCGGTGTTCCGACCCGCGCGAAGAAGGCCCGCGACGGGCTTTCGGTCCAACGAGAGGCCACCGAGTTCGTCATGGGCCGAACGATATGCCGGGCGGGTGCCGGGGACCCCCGACAAATGTCATCTCGACGCCAGGACAGAAGCCACAATCGAAGGACCGAGTCCGGCGTGCCGGGCCTGGCGCTCCCTAATACCTTGAGCCCATGGACACGATCACCCCACAGCCGCGGGCCGCGTGGATCGCCGGTCAGGCTGAGCAGGGCGCGAGCACCCTCGTGGTGCACCACCCGTTCGACGGCAGCGAAGTGGCGACGGTCGCGGTGCCCGGCGCTGACCAGGTCGAACGGGCGGTGGCCGCGGCGGCCTCGGTCGCGAAGGAGTTCCGGCGCACGCCCGCCCATCAGCGCGCGGCCGCGCTGGAGCAGGTTTCGCGCGGGATCGCGATGCGGGCCGACGAACTCGCCGAGGTGATCACGGCCGAGAACGGCAAGCCGCTGAAGTGGGCCGAGGCCGAAGTGAAGCGCGCGGTGTCGGTGTTCCGGATCGCGGCCGAGGAGGCGCGCCGGTTCAGCGGCGAAATGCAACGGCTCGACGCCGATCCGTCCGGTGATGCCCGGCTCGCGCTGACCCGCCGGGTGCCACGCGGACCGGTGCTCGGGATCGCGCCGTTCAACTTCCCGCTGAACCTGGTGGCGCACAAGGTCGCGCCCGCGCTCGCGGTCGGCGCGCCGATCATCATCAAGCCTGCCCCGCGTACGCCGTTGTCCTCGCTGATCCTCGGCGAACTGCTTGCCGAGACCGACCTGCCGGAAGGCGCGTTTTCCGTGCTGCCGCTGGGAAACGAGGAAACGCAAGCGCTCGTCGCCGACCCGCGGCTGCCGGTGGTTTCGTTCACCGGTTCGGGCCCGGTCGGCTGGTCGATCGCGGACGCGGCGGCGCGCAAGCACGTGGTGCTCGAACTGGGCGGCAACGCCGCGGCGGTTGTGCTGCGCGACTGGCCGGATGTCGAGGGTGCCGCGCAGCGGATCGCGACATTCGGGAACTATCAGGCGGGCCAGTCGTGCATCGCGGTGCAGCGGGTGATCGTGGACGCGGCGATCGCGGAGGAGTTCGTGCCCGCGCTGACCGAGGCCGTCGAAGCGCAGCAGACCGGCGATCCGTACGACCGCAACACCGACGTCGGCCCGGTCGTCGACGAGGCGGCCGCGGAACGGATCATCGAGTGGGTCGAGGAAGCCGTGGCCGGTGGTGCCCGAGTGCTGACCGGCGGAACCCGTTCGGGCGCAACGGTTGCGCCGACTCTGCTGACCGACGTGCCCGCGGATGCCAAGGCCTGGTCGGAGGAAATCTTCGGGCCCGTGCTCGCGGTGTCCATTGTGGATGGTGTGGACGAGGCTTTCGCTTCGGTGAACGCGTCCGCGTACGGACTGCAGGCTGGGGTTTTCACCAGTGACGTGCAGCTGGCCTTCCACGCATCGGCGGAATTGGAGGTCGGCGGCGTGATCATCGGTGACGTGCCGTCGTACCGCGCGGACCAGATGCCGTACGGCGGTGTGAAGGGATCGGGCATCGGCCGCGAGGGCGTGCTGTCGGCGATGAACGACCTGACCGAGGAACGGGTCACGGTTTTCACCGGGGTCGACCTCTGACCACAGTGGACCTGCGACGGGCAACGGCCGCTGACGCACGCGACATCGCCGACGTGTGGCTGCGGTCGTTCTCCGCCGCATTGCCGACAGTTCGCCGCGCCCACGATGACGACGCCGTGCGCTGGTGGTTCGCGAATGTCGTGGTGCCGCAGCAGGAAACCTGGGTCGCGGTCGCCGAGTCCACTGTGGCCGGACTGCTCGTGCTCGACGGCGCGGAACTGGCGCAGCTCTATCTCGACCCTCCGTGGCGCGGCCGCGGAATCGGCGACCAGTTGGTCGACTTGGCCAAACAGCTCCGCCCCGGCGGGTTGACCCTGTGGACGTTCCAGGTCAACGAGCCAGCACAACGGTTTTACCGCCGCCACGGTTTCGTCGCCGTCGAATACACCGACGGGCAGCGAAATGAAGAGGGTGAGCCAGACGTGCGTTACGCCTGGCCCCCGCCTCAAGCAGACTGAGCGAAATTGAAAACCCCGTTGGGGTCGTACTTCTTCGCCACCTGGTCCAGCCGGGCCGCGTTGTCGCCGTAGTAGGCCGACTTCCAGTCCGGCAGGTCCGGGTCGATGTAGTTCACGTAGCCGCCGCGCGCGCCCGCGTCCGCCAGTCCACCGACCACAGTGGACACAGACTTGCGGGCGGCGTCCTGGCTGCTCGCCGTCGCCGGGGCGTAGACCTGAATGCTGGCCAGCGCTTTCCGGTGCGGGAATGCCGTTGCGGTGGGCGCGATGTCGCCGACCGCGCCGCCGAGGCCGTCGATGAGCAGGTCCATTCCCTTGTGCCCGGAAGCGAGGTCGGCGATCTTCCCGCCGTCGACCGGATCGGTGATGATGCGTGACGACGCCACGAAGGTCTGCCGTTCGGAACTGCCGGAGAAGTAGTTCATCGCCGCGCCGTAGCTGAGGGTTTTCATCGTGCGGCTGGACGGCGTCACCGAGAATCCGCTGAGCGCCGACGTCAGGCCCGCCGAACTGCCCACGAACGCCCCGCCGACCCGGCAGGCTCCGCTCGGGCCGCCGGAAACCACGCAGTTCGACCACAGTTCGGGCGGGGCGCTCGGCAACCAGCGCTGCCACGCGTCGACCACGTCGCTCGCCGAACCGGACGGGAATTTCAGCGAAAACACCGTGACGGTCGGCGCTTCCACCGTGGTGAAGGTGAACGACGTGACCACGCCGAAGTTTCCGCCCCCGCCGCCGCGCAGTGCCCAGAACAGGTCGTCGTCCGCTTGCGCGCTCACCGTGCGCAGTTTGCCGTCCGGCGTGACGATCTGCGCGGACTGCAGCCGGTCGCAGGTCAGGCCGTATTTGCGGGTCAGCACGCCGATTCCGCCGCCGAGCGCGAGCCCGGCAATGCCGACGGTCGGGCACGAACCCGCGGGCAGGCAACGACCGGCCTTCGCGAGCGCCGAGTAGACGTCGCCGAGTTTCGCGCCCGCGCCGATCACCACCTGGTCGCCCTGCACGTCGACGCCGGCCATGCCGCCGACGTCGAGCACCAGCCCGCCGTCCGGCGCGGAGTACCCGGCATAACTGTGCCCGCCGCTGCGTGCGGCGAGCGGAACCCGCCCGCCGGCCGCTTCGACGCACGCCTGCACGTCCTCCGGCTTCGCGCATTTCGCTACCGCAGCGGGATTGTGTCCGTCGAAAAGCGGATTGAACGCCCGCTTCGCGGTGGCGAATCCGTCGTCGGAAGGAAGCACGAGGTCGCCGGAAAGTTTGCCGCGCAACGCGTTCCAGTCCGGCGGCCCGGACGGCTTCGAGCTGGTGCTCGGCGGTACGGACGTTCTCGTCGTCGGGCTGGTCTGCGGCACCGACGGTCCCGGTTTCGCTGTGCAGGCCGCGGCCACCGCGCCCACCGCCGTCAACCCGGCGGCGCGCAGGAACGTCCTTCTCCCCAGTGTCATGTTCATTCAGACGCCTCAGACCGTGAATGGGTTGCGAAAAGTCCAGCGAGTAATGCCCGAAGGGCGAATTCGAACCGCTCGGCGTGCCGGGCCCCGTCTCGCAGGGCTTGCGCGAGCAGCGGAAAGCGGTCCTCGTCAAGGTGCGCGAGACTGTCCACATCGGACTTCGCGCCGGGCGTACGGCCTGCCTCGGCGAGCGTGTGGCCGAGGACGAAGGTCATCACGGCGTTCACCATGTCGAGTCCGCGCGCCGGCGGCAACTCCAACAACCGCAATGCGGTTTCGATCACCTGCAACGACTCCGGGCTGACCGCGGGGCGGGTCGCGGCGAGCGGCAGCACGCCCGGATGCGCGAGCAACTGCTCCCGGTACGCGCGGGCGACCCGGCCGAGCCACTGCTGGCCGGACTCCCCCGGCTCCGGCTCGATCCCGGCCAGCGCCGAGACGAGCCGGTCGACCAGTGCGTCGAACAGCGCTTCCTTGTTCGGCACGTAGTGGTAGAGGGTCATCGCCTCCACGCCGAGTTCCGCGCCGAGCTTGCGCATCGACAGCGCGGCGATGCCGTGCTCGTCCACGAACGCGAGCGCGGCGTCCACGACCCGCTCCCGGGTCAGCCCGGCACGCGGCCGGGCCCTCCGATCGGACACTGGTCCCCCTTGACGTTTCTTACGCCGTAAGGTACCACTGTGCTCGTCTCTTACAGCGTAAGAATCGAGGAGCCATGACCGACCCCAAGACCGTCCTGCGCCGTTTTCTCGCCATCGTCAACAGCCACGACCTCGCCGAACTGGACACCGTCGTGGCCGAGGACGTCATCGAATCCGGTCCGGTCGTGGTCGACGCGCCGACCGGCGGGCTCGCCGCCTTCCGCACCGGCTGGACGCAAATGCTGACCGCGTTCCCGGACCTGCGCGTCGACGTCGATTCACTGCTCGCCGAAGACGACCGGGTCGCGGCCACGGTGACGCTCACCGCGACCAACACCGGCTACTACCGCAGAGGCTTCGCGACCGGCAAAAACGGAACGTGGCGCGGTTTCGTCCTGGCGCGGGTGACCGACGGGCGGATCGCCGAACTCGACATCCAGACCGACCGGCTCGCCATCCTGCAGCAACTGGGCATCGTCGGCGACGACGACGAACTCGCCGCCGCCCGCCAGCCGAGCTGAGTCAGATCAGCGGGGCCATCTCCGGCACCGGCCCGGAAAGCGCGGAACGGTCGCCGCGACCGGTCAGCCAAGCCAGCACCGCGCCCGGCGTTCCGGTGACGAGGTCGCCGCCTTCGCCGAGGGTCCAGGTGCGGACGCCGTCGGTGATCCGGAACGAGGGCAGCGGACGCGGGCACATCCGGATCAGCGTCCCGATCACCGCTTCGAGATGCTCGCCGAGCAACGCGGTGGCGCTGTCGAAATCGTGGCCGGCGTCGAGGTCCGCGAGGTGGATCGTGGTCTCGGAAAGCCGCAGCGTGAGCACGTCCGCGCCGGTCAGCTCGCCGCCGTGCCGGTGCCGGACCGGCGCTGCCCACACCTCGTCCGACAGCCGCGCGGCGTGGTCGGTCAGGCGCTTCCCAGCCGCCACCAGGTCGGCCACGATTTCCGCCGGAGCACGGCCAGCGCCAGCCTCGATGTCGTCGTCCCGCGCGTTGCCCGGTCCGTACATCGACCGCTCGACCCCGGTTTCCGCCCAGGTCAGCAGGTTGCCGAGGGCATCAGCGTTACGCGCGAGGTGGGTGAGCAGATGCGCGCGCGTCCAACCCGGCAGCGCGCTCGGCTCGCCGAACGCCGAGGCACGCATCGCCTCGGCGACTCGTGCCCATTCGTCGTGCAGTTCCCGGATCCGGTCCAGCGCCGCAGTGGTCACCGGACGATCTTAGGTCAGCGGCGCAGTGCCGCGGGCGCGTTCGCCGGAACCGCCGGGTTCTTCGGCGCGACCGGCTCCACCCGGGCGTACCCGCTGCTCTGCTCCGGCCGCTCGTCGGCCTCGCCCTTGTTGGGCCAGAACGAGAACGCCCGCTCGGCCTGCGCGGCGATGGTGAGCGACGGGTTCACCCCGAGGTTCGCGGTGATCGCCGAACCGTCCACAACGGACAGTCCGGGATAGCCGTAAACCCGGTGGTACGGGTCGATGACGCCGGTGTCGGCGCTGTCGCCGATCGGCACGCCGCCGATGAAGTGCGCGGTGAGCGGGATGTCGAAAACCTCGCCCCAGGTGCCGCCCGGCATGCCGCCGATCCGTTCCGCGGTAAGGACGTTCGCTTCGTGCCCGGCTGGGATGAAGCTCGGGTTCGGCTCGCCGTGGCCCTGTTTCGACGTGTACTTCCGCCGTCCGAACAGACCGCGCCGGGTGTAGGTGGTGATGGAATTGTCGAGACTCTGCATCACCAGCAGGATCACCGTGCGCTCGCTCCACCGGTACGCGTTCAGCAGTTTCGCCGACTGCACCGGGTGCTTGACGAGGAACGTGACCGCCTGCCGCCAGCGCGGAACGCGCGAAGACCCGTCGGTGGCAACGGTTTGCAGCAGGCTCATCGCGTTGCTGCCCTTGCCGTACCGCACCGGCTCGATGTGCGTGTTCTCGTCCGGATGGATCGACGACGTGATCGCGACGCCGCGGCTGAAGTCCCGTTCGGGGTCCACAGTGGTCCGCGCCGCGCCGATGATCGCCTCGGAGTTCGTCCGGGTCAGCTCGCCGAGCTTGGCGGACAGTTTCGGCAGCGCGGCTGTGTCCTTCATGCGGTGCAACAGGTTCTGCGTTCCCCAGGTGCCCGCGGCGAACACCACCTGCGCCGCGGTGACAGTGGTCCGGAACCGCCGCGAACGCGTGCCGGTCTTCTGCAGCGTGATCTCGTAACCGTCGCCGCGCGGGCGCACCGACGTCACCGTGGTCAGCGGAATGACCTGCGCGCCGTCCTTTTCCGCGAGGTACAGGTAGTTCTTCACCAGCGTGTTCTTCGCGCCGACGCGGCAGCCGGTCATGCACGAACCGCATTCGGTGCACCCGACCCGGTCCGGCCCGGCGCCGCCGAAGAACGGATCCTTCACCGTCTCGCCCGGCTTGCCGAAATACACCCCGACCGGCGTGGCGTGGAACGAATCCTCGACGCCCATCTCCTTCGCGACGTCCCGCATCACCACGTCGGACGGCGTGATCGTCGGGTTCGTGACGACGCCGAGCATGCGGCTGGCCTGGTCGTAGTGCGGCGCGAGTTCGCTTTCCCAGTCGGTGATGTGCGCCCATTGCCGGTCTTGGTAGAACGGCTTGAGCGGGCGGTACAGCGTGTTCGCGTAGACCAGCGAACCGCCGCCGACGCCC
This sequence comes from Amycolatopsis sp. La24, assembly GCF_029087445.1. Classification (NCBI taxonomy): domain Bacteria; kingdom Bacillati; phylum Actinomycetota; class Actinomycetes; order Pseudonocardiales; family Pseudonocardiaceae; genus Amycolatopsis; species Amycolatopsis sp. La24. The sequence continues at coordinate 97,142 of NZ_JARACH010000006.1, read as the reverse complement.
GCGCCGGCCAGCACCATCACGTCGTTGAGCATGTGGATGCGCTGGATCCCGTAACAGCCGAGCTGCGGGGCCCAGAGGTAGCGCTTGAGATCCCAGGACGTCTTGGCGAACTCGTCGTCGGCGAAGCGCCGTCCCGCCTCGACCACCGCGACGCGGTAGCCCTTCTCGGTCAGCCGCAACGCCGCGACGCTGCCGCCGAACCCGGAACCGACCACGAGGACGTCGTAGTCGGGTTCTTGCCGCGCGGTGGTGGTGTTACTGGCAGTCACAGGAAAGAGGGTAACCCCCAGAAGTCCAGCTGACCAGAGTTAAGTTACTGACGGGTTACTATCTCGCGGTTACAGATAGAAATGACTCGACTACTCTGGCGGCAACAAGGTCGAACGCCGTCCCGTCCAAGTGATGACAAGCTGGTCCCTCGGCCGGGTGCAGGCGACGTACAGAAGGTTGCGGTCGCGTGCACTGATTTCATCACGTTGCTCCTCGCCCGCTTCCTCCAAACGCCATCGTGGAGGCAACAGTTGCTCCGAGACCCCCGCGACGACGCAACGAGCGAACTCAGTTCCTTTGGCCCGGTGCATGGTCGCCACCTGGACGCCGGACGCCTCGACGGTTCCGTCCGGCTCCAAGATCGCGGCAGGGATCCCCGCCGACCGCAGTTCCCGAACCAGCTCGTCACGCAGGGCAACCTGGTGAACAAGGACACCGAACGCTCCGGGCGATTGGTTCTGGTGTTCGTCGAGCCAGCGGCGCACCGTCTCGACAATGAAGTCCTTCTCTTCCTGCCACGTCGGGGATGCGTGGGTGACCGGTTCCGGACCGATGAGCAGCGAACGGTAGAATTCCGTCGAATCGTCCTCGTCGGCCAGGTCAATGTAGTGGATGCCGGCGAGCAGGCGGGTCGCGTAACCGAGTACCTGCCGCGTAGTCCGGTAGTTCAAGGTGAGCCGTTGCGAACGCCCGCGGGTCTCGATGCCGTACCGACTGATGACCAGACGGTCACCATAGAGACGCTGGTGTGCGTCTTCGCAGATGAAGAGGTCGTCCGGACCTGCTGGCACAACCGCGCGGAGAAGTCGCCAGTGAGCAGCCGCCAAGTCCTGCCCCTCATCGACTACCACGTGGTCATACCGGTTGCGCACCGGCAGGCCGGAGCCGCGAGCAATGCCCACCGCTTGGACGGCGATATCGAGGTAGGTCGTCTTCTCGTGCTCGGCAAGCAACTCTCGGAACTTCTCGACTACTCGCCACAGGCGGGTCTTCTGAATTCGAGTCAGCCTAGGACGCCCGCGGCGCTTTTCGTCCAAGTATGCGTTGGCCGACTGTGTTTCCATGCCGAGTATCACTTGCTCGTACTCGGCCTTCAAGAAGTGCGACGTGGACCATGCATCGTCACCTGCAGCGAGATCAGGCGTGCCCTCCACAGCTCGGCCCCAAAGCCGAAGCTGATCCTGGTCCTGCATGATCCGCGCGCGTGCGCCGCCGGCCCTGGCAACAATGGTGCGCGCAAGTTGGTCGACCCCGGACACGTCGATCCGCTCAAGCACTGACGGCGCAGCAAGCCCGCGCAGGTCTGATTTCAACTGATTCGCAAGGTTCTTCGTATAGGTGGTCAACAGGATCCGAGCCTCGGGATTACGGGCCGCCAGCGCGACCGCCCGATGCATTGCCACGACTGTCTTGCCAGTGCCGGCGCCTCCCGTGACACGGAACGACCCCTTCCGCCCGCTCTCAACCAATTGCCGCTGATCTGGGTGCAAGAACGTCCGCCATGCCATGAAGTCCCCGTCGAGCATTCGGCGCAAATGTTCATCGCCTTCTACTACAACGAATTCCATCCGGGAAGCCGAGCGCGACAGAGATTCCCGCAACTGCGTCGGATCGTTGAAATCGGCTGGCATCGACGAGGTTCCCGGCTCCGAACGGTCCCGCCCATACCGTTCTGTGACCAGGTCGAGAGGAACGTCGCAAGCCAAGTCCAACAGCGCAGTCGCCTGCCATTCCGGTGCGGCGATGCAAAGATCCGTCAGCTCCCTGTCGTCGGTGAGCACCACTGCCCGCCGGGCAAGCTCCGGCAAAATGCCGATCGCCTCAAGCTCTTCGGCGCGGTACGGCACGAGCGGGGGACGGCCGGAGGCACTTTCCCGATGTTCTTCGGACATCGGAAGCTTGGGCAGCTCCTGGTCGTGCAGAACCTCGAATACCCCGTTTGCAGGGTTGGCCCGCATAGTTGCCTTGGCCGCGAATTCATACGCATCATCGTGCGGCCGGATCGCCACCAGTACGTAGTACTTGTCGTCAGCCGTTCCCGCTGCAAACAGAACGGCTCGGTGGTTGTCAGTGACACGCGCGGTGCGGACCCGAGAATCCCTTGCGCCTTTCGGCATCTTCAGGTCCAACCCGGTCAGGTCCTGATCCGCGCTCAGCTTGGCCAGCAAGTCCCAGGCACGCGGCTTCAACGAACCGTCAACCTTCAAGTTCTTCTGGAACTCCTTGGCGAACACCACAGTCGCCATCAACGACCCCCTCCGACTCTGTCCCGCCAGCGCATCGACCATACCGCGCCACTCGACCACCACCTGTGCAGGAGCTAGCGCGTTTTCCGGTAAAGTCTCGTCGGCTGGTGACGACCGGGAGACTGAACTTGCGGAAAAAGACGATCGACCACCAAAAAGCTCTCGGCCGCATGATGTCGGTCGCTGATCTTGAAAAGGTCTTGCTGCCCCGAGCTCCGCGGGACACAGGTGATCGGGTTCTCGCGGATGCGCTGGCAGAGTGTCGTTCCCGAATCGACACTGCCGAAGACGAGCTGGAAGACGTACTCGCAACAGGCCCGTGGGAGCTGCGGTCCATAGAGTTGAGCGGGTTTCGCGGCGTCGCGAATGGCACTGGGAAGCCGGGAGCCCACAATGACCCGTTCGTGCAAGAGTTTCCGCGATCGGCACGAGTCTTCGTGCTCCAAGGAGCGAACGGCACCGGGAAGTCGACCATCACCGACGCCCTCGAGGTCGCACTCGTCGGCGGCACCGGGCCTGCCACAGCGTTCACTCCGTCCGCCCTCCAACAACCTGTTACCCGACACGCGGGGGCCCAACGATCTGACATCGTGGTCACCCTCGAAAACGACCATGGCGACTGGCTCCGGTTGTCGTGGAGCGACGGAGTTTCCGAGAGAGCCGAAGTCGCCTGGTTGCCCGCGGACTCTTCCGACCCGATGACGGCCCGACCTGGACCAACCTGGGCGCAAGCGATTGCGTCCTGTCATTCAATCGTCGGCTACGACCACTGGACCCATCGTCTCAGGGTCGGCCATCTGACTACCTTCGTGCACGACCGCCTGCGGCTCGGACCAGTTTGGTGGGACCTCTGGCATGTACTGCAACGAGAACACTCGCAATCCGCCGACGCTCTGGCGGTGTGGAACCAAGCACGGGAGGAGGCAGCGGCAGCGCTCGATCAGGTCGACGAGCGACTTGCCCTCCGCCACCCGTACACCTCGATGCCCCCTAAGGTCCACCTGCCCGAGAGCCCGGGAATCGATGCAGAGGCCTGGTTCAGCCGTACTTTTTCTGCTACGACAACAACTACACAGGTGCCCGGTGACATCGACCCCCATATGACGAACGCCATTCTCGATGCCCGGGACGAGGCCCGCACCGCTCTCGAGAGTTACCGGAGGGCCAAGGAAAAGCAGGGCAGTTCGCTGGAAGGGGATGAGCTTCAAGTTCTGCAGGACCTCTTCGAACATCTGACCTCGAACTGCCCTGGCAGTGACCCGACCCTCGCGGGGGGACAGCCGGGCTGGATCGACCATGCTCGTCGAGTGCTGCAGAACTCGCAAGAAGTTCGCGAAGAGTTCAATCTTGCGCAGGCACGCTACTCCGAACTGCGAGACTTGCTTCTCGAGCAGCTTCTCCCGTTGTTGAAGATCGCAAAGGGCTCGCCGAACGCGTCAGCCGCCGCCCAACGACTCCGCTCCGCAATCGATCCGCTCGTCGAAACGACCCCTCGCTCGGAGCGGGAAGACGGGTGGCGAGCCGCAACGAAGATCGTGGAGTCCGATATGTTCGCCGCCGATGTGGCGACAGTGGTGGACACTTTGTGGACGACCGTGGACATACCCGACGTCTGGCAGTCCGCTCGACGGGACTGCTGCAGTCAGTTCATGGCTGTTCATCGGTCCTTCGGCAAGGCTGCGGCCAAAGCTCCAGAAACTGCCGCTGCGCTGAAGCGCCTCGGCGAGGCCTTCGACCACGCACATCAAGCACGCCGAACTATCATCGCAGAACTGGCTGCGGGCCCCCTTCGCAGACTGCTAGGCGATGCCGGTATCGACGAACTGGTTCTTGACGTACCTCGCTCGAATCAACAGGGGCTGAACGAAACAACCACTCTCCGGCTTTTCGCCCAAGGAGTGGAAACCTCACCAGGAAGTCTTTCCGCCGGTCAGTACAATGCATTGGTTTTAGCACTATTGCTTAGCTCTGTCGGGCAAGGACCGCTACGGTTCGTGGTACTCGACGATCCGGTGCACGCGATGGACGACTTCCGCACAGACAAGTTCGCAGAACTCATCGCAGCCCGCGCAGTGGACGGCGAGCAAGTGGTGCTGCTCACTCATGATCAACACCTGGTCGACGTGCTGCGTCAGCACGTCACAGATTTGAACGTCGTGAAGCTGAGCCGCGACGAGCACGGAAACGTGCTTAGCCTCGATGCTACGCACCCTTGGCAACCACTGATCGAGGACGCCACCCGGATCTTGCATTCGAACACGGACAAGGACGGCCAGGCGAAGGAACTATCCGCTGCTACGACAGGTGTGCTTGTGCTCTCGTTCTGCCGTCAAGCGATCGATGCAGTCCTTCGCGAGTTCGTCGTAGAGGTGGCGTTAACGCCCGAAGCGGGCAAAAAATCCATCGCGAGGTTGGACCAAGCATTCACAACCAGGCGAGCGCTGGAGACCACGCAGAAAACGGTGGCTCGCGAGCACGCAGCTCATGCCGTGATCGACGCGCTCCTGTCTCATCAAGCATTCTTGAAAGATCTCAATGCCGGATCCCACGGGGATCCGGACTCCTGCATAACGACACCTGAGCATTTGCGACTTCGGGTGCGGGAAACCGCACGGTTCTGCGCAGACCTTCTGCGGACAACCGCATGAGGTGGGATCCGACTGCCGGAGAGGAAGAACTCGCTGACTCGGCACTGCACCTGGTCCTCCGCGGCCGGTGCGAAGTCCTGATCCTTCGCATGCGCATCGAGCAGTTAGTTCGCCAATTGCCAGACCAAGTGTTCGGCACTTCGTCCCGCCAAGGAAAGATCGCGCTTCGACTATGGGGCATAGTCGCCTTGGCAGAAACCGACGAGATGCCAATCTTGCGCAAACATGTCCTGCGGGCACAACGCGTCTACAGCCTCACGAGCGAATACCTCCACAGTCGGCGCGCCGGCCTGGTTCCGCCGCCGACCGAGCTCATGATCTGGCAGGAAGACATAGCTTCCCTAGAAACAGCGGTGCAACACCTGATGGCACCGCCAAACTGAACTTTCTCCGATTCTCGTGGAATCTAGGCACCGTCGCTGAGAAGGCGGTGAAAGAAGCCCGTCTGACCGTCGTCCGGTGTACCGATGAGAAGAGCCCGGTCCAAAAATGTATTGTTCGTTTCACAGCTGCTCTCCGGAAGCATTACACAGGCATAGCAAGCTGCTAGATTTAGACTGTCGACGCCACTTGCTTCAGTCTCCATGCACGGCGGATCCTGTGAGCACCACGCCACCCGGTTGATCGCTGAATAGAGCGTCTCTTGGAGGCGAGCGTGATTCCCCTGCGCAACTACGCCGCCCAAGCTTCCCGCCGAGTCGCTGGTTGCAGTGTAGATCAGCAGACCTGCGCACCAATCCGAAACGTACAGGCGCTCCCGCAGAGAGGCCGCCGGATAGCCAGCGTCCAGACTCCACTCATTAATCAATGCGTGCGCAAGTGTGTGCAGCAGTACGTACCGAGGGGAGATAACCGACTTGAACGCACCAGCCGTGGTAGCTCCACCTCGGCGTTTCACCCGCTCTGCCAGCACCCCAGCGTGACTCGCCCGAATCGAAGCACCTCGGGCAGCAGGTCCAGCCGATGCCTCCCACGCGCTCAGTGCATCCGGGTCAAGGGTGAGGAAGACCCCCTCACCGCTGACCTCGATCGCAGGGAGCCAGTCGACGCGTCCGCGTGACAGCGCGGCGTATCGTTTGCGATCGCTGAGTTGATCGGGTGCCTCGACCCTGGTGAACGACTCTAGCGCGCGGACCTCCCTGAGTCGCTTGACGAGCATGCTTCGACCGATGCGGTACGGCAGCGCGACATCCTCGTGATCGTCCGGACGCACGCATTCAAAGTCGTCGCCCTGGCGGATCGGCTTTTGCCCGTAGTAGAGCGGGTCGTACTCCTGCAACCGAAAGGACTCGGTCGCCTCAAGTCCCCTGGTCGGCTCGTCCTCGACTTCTTCTGCCAAGAGCCGTTGATGCTGTCGCACTGCCTTGACAACATCGTCGACGGTGAACTGGTTCGCTCGAACCCAGTCGAGCGACTCGATGACGGCCGACTCATTCGGCTGGCCTGCCACTGCTGCCAACGTGGCGTAGTGCTTGTCGACCGCCTTCTGCAATACGTCCGACCACGGCGGGATCGACAACGAGGACCGGTTGACGGCAAACCAAGCTGCCGAAGCACCGCGCTGCAACGTCCGCGGCTGAGCATCGCAACCCGGTTCTTCCGAGCCCGCCCCGAGCCAAGGCCGCCGTCCGCGGCATTGCACCCCTAACAGCTCAAGTGCCCTGCGCCCGAACGCACCCTCCATCGACGACTCCAAACCGCACGAACAGGAGATCACAACCGAGCGCAGCGACGCGGTCCTCCCGTCGCTGTGCAGCTCAAGCTCGTGATTGCCTGCGTAGTCGTCGGCGGGACGATTCTTCTTGTGAACCCACGCCCAGTATGGGAAGTCGTCGAGATGCCCGTTCTCACAAGCCATCACAAAACGAGATGGAACAATCGAGATTTCGCACACAGCACACTTTGCGGCAGTCGCTGAAGAAGTACCGAAGCGCTTAAACGGCTTCAGCTCATGACATTTTGAGCAGGAGTACCATTCAGGGAATCGACGGACTCGAACGCCGTCGCCACTAGGCGGGTCGTTCGCCGGCGGGCCGTAGAATTTTCCTACGTGCAGCCATTTCTGCAAACGAGGTTCGTAGAGCGTGTCTTTTTCATTGGGACTCCAGGTATCCAAACCGCTGACCACATACGAGCTGTCTTCGACGGCAACCATCGCGCCTACGCCGTACGTCGTGATCATTTGAGCACTCCGGACGCCGCCGAGCGGCGTCTTCGAAACAGGTCCGCCCGGGACAGCCTTCCGCCCGCTTCGGCCGGGATTGCGCAGAGCCATGGTTACCGCTCCAAGTACAGGTGAGACTCCGAGTCGACATCTCGAAGGCTCCACAAAGTGTCGATCGCTTGGTCGAGATCTTTATCGGTGAACGTCCGAAGAAGGGCCGCGTCAGCGTCCCGGTCGGCACCTCGCCGCTTCGGTGCTTCGTACACGAGTTGGGAATTGGCCGCCGCAAGTTGCACCCAATGATCGATGATTTCCTCGAGGTCGGCCCTCGTGCCGTCCACTTCGTGCGGGGCAACCGAGTTCGCGCGCGCCAAGATAAGTGCCTTCAGCTCCTCAAGCCGAGGCAGGTGCCTGGACACCGCTGCTGCCGCGGTGTTGGGTCGCAACTGAGGAACCATCATACGGGCCAACCCGACGAAGACCGCATGGAGCGCACGGTCCCGGGCACGAGCGGAGTACGGAGTTACGCTGGTCGACTCAACTTGGCGGTACAGAGCTGAGTGGTACGACCGAAAATTCTCGTAGTGTGAACGGTCCCGAGACCGAGCGGCATTGAAAAGAGTGACCACCATGCCGGGCTTGCTCCGTCCGACCCGGCTGCTGGCCTGGATGTACTCCGCCGTGGTTTGCGGTTGGCCCATGATCGCCATGAGCCCTAGCCGGTCGATGTCGACGCCTACGGAGATCATGTTTGTCGCCAGCACGACATCCATCGCTTCGGCTTTCGGATGGGCGATCTCGAGGCCTTTCAACCTCGCTGGAATGTCGCTGGACACGATCCGGCTGGTCAGCTCGGACACGACGTCAACAGCCCGGCCCGCCATTTTCTCGTGATCATTCAGAAGCACGAGCCGGTCTCGGACATCGTCTCGGACTTGAAGCTCGGCAGCAGCGAGCAGCCGAAGGCTGTTGAAGTAGCCCACCAACGTCCAGTACGCGTCTCGTACCTCGGCGTCACCCTCGGTTTGCCCAGCACAGTGCAGCAACTCAGCATAGGCGCGAACCAGAAGGGTCGCTTGACTCGTGTTCGGCGTGATCAATCCGACATACAGACGACTTGCCTTGTCCTCCCGTGGCACCTCGACGGAAAACCAGGAATCGCGCGCGTCGAGTCCTGGCGGGGGAAACTGGCTTACCTCACGGTTGAACAGGTTCCTGGCTTGCATCTGGGCACGACGGATCGTCGCAGTGGAAGCGACGACTTTCGGCCGCTCTGCGGCCTCATCCACAACTGTCTCGTAGAGACCTGCAAGGCTTCCGAGCGGACCGGAGATGAGATGGAGCTCGTCCTGCACGATCAGCTCAGGGGGTGCCACACCCGCGCTTTCCGCGTCACCGTTGAAGAGCGCAACGACATCCTCGCGCCACGGCATGCGGGCGAACTTGTCGACCGTAGCAATCAGCAGGGTCGGGTGAGCCTTGTAGATCATGTCGTCGACCACGTAACAGGGGATCCCGTCCCGAAACCGGCAATCGACGTTGCCGCAGAGGATCTTCATGTCCTTCTCTTCGAGATCCACCTGGTAGTTATTGGCATCGAGCGCGTGCCCGCACCAGGGGCAGTTCCGAAGCTGGACAGGGTTTTTCGTCTGCAGCTGTTCCTGATTCCGCAGCCGCTTCAGCGATTCCTCGGCCTCCTCAAGTGTGTTCGGAGTGGCAGCGCGACCAACCCACATGCCAAGAGAGATCTCTGCTGTGCCAAGCTCGTGCGGTTTCGACTGCCGAAGGACATCCATGGCGCAGATGAGGGCAGCTGCCCGTTCAAACTGCTGCAACGTCAATAGCCGCAACGTGTACCGCATGATCGCGGTGACACCCCGCCCGGCTTCTCCCTTTCGTATCCTTCGGAGGAAGGTCGCGAATGCGATCAGCCCGAGGTACGCCTCGGTCTTGCCACCGCCAGTCGGGAACCAGAGCAGGTCGGCAACGTCCCGGTCGTCATGCTCCGGATCAGCCATTCCGTCCAAACACTGGAGAAGAAAGGCGATTTGGAAAGGACGCCATTCACCGTCCATTTTCACATCGCCTACACAGCCGCGCTTGATCCACGACGCTCGACCGCGTTGCAGGGCCATGGCCTCGTTCGCCAACCTGAACGCCCGGAGAACCTCGGTATTCCGCTCCAGCAGCCTGACCCCGCTCTCCATTCGCAACCGCGCGGCGGCGCAGTGTCCCAAGTGGCTTCTCGCCACTTCACGCAGGTCGTCAGCGCGAATGGTTTCAGCCTCAACCTCTCGCTCGGATATCCACCCGGCGTAGCCGTTCACGAGTTCACGCAAGCTGCGGAAAAGTGCTTCGTCATCCATCGTCGCGAGTTGCTGCATCCTTAACTTACCGATCGCATCGTTGGAATCGGTCAGCAGGACTTCGTGAGCCGGGACAAAGGTGGTGCGCAGCTTGTCGACAGTCGCCTGCTCATCCGAATTTTCCATCATGGCCCGAGGACCGGGCGGTTTCCACCACCAGTCGACCGAACATCCGTGGCCTGCGGCGAAAGTTGGAGCGAATCTGTACAAAAGACGATTCCCCCGCACCTCCTCCTCATCACCGCCGCCAGGCCCACGTCGTTCGACAAGAGTGCCGAACACTTCGATCTCCGGCTGGAAGAAGCAGTGAGTGTCCCGCAGCTCTCCCAATGGGATCCGGCTAATGTTGACCAGGGTTGCCGTAACCGATATCGCACCGCTCCGCGGTGGCCTGATCCTCACCCTCAACTGCAAATTGTCGGCAACCGACCACTCAAGTTGCCCGGCTTTTATTGCGTCGATCGAACAGGCGAACTCAGGAAGTGGCCTGCGCTTCCACCGGACGCCCTGGTCTTCAGTGCTGCGCCGTTCCGACCGCTTCGCTTCGGCCGGGCGACCGGCGAGGTCCACTGGGTCGTAGACCGCTGCGCGAACAACTATCCGAGCGGTCGCCGAGGACGTGTGATCGACCGCAAAGGTCAGCCCCATGGACGAAGGCGACTGGACGTTGGCCATCGCGACTCCGGTATCCGGCGGATCATCGTCGACCTTCCCCGCCGAAGTCAGATCAACATCCGCGACCTGGTTGACGCTCTCTTCCATGCGCGGAAACAGAATCCCCGCCACATAGGTCGTGATCGGCGGGTCAATAAGGATCTCGTGCTCAGTCCCGTCCTTGGGGCCAATCATGTCGCGACGCAGGCCGTCGAGCATCTCGTCGCGGAATCGGTAGTGCTCGTCGTATTCGGACATTACATTTCCTCAGGTCCGGTTGCTCCGCCGTACAGGAAAACCCCGAGCCCCGAAACGCGAGGGGCCAACCACACTCCATGCGACCCGAGACCTGCTCCCGCGGCTGCTGCAGCGCTGCCGACGACAGTCTCGACTGCGTCGATGCGAAGACGAATGATGCGCGAAGGCCAAGTCGCCCGGCCTCCCCAACCCAGGAACCGCATGAGGTCTGTGCGGAACCGCCGGGAAACGGTGCCGATCGGCCGCTCGTCATGAAGCACTACGTACTCCGGGCTCTCGTTCGGCCCGGAGCTAACATCGCCTGCCAGTTCGAGGACGACCTCGTCAGCAGGCCGAACCGCATCAGACAAATACTCCTGCAGCTCGACCGGATCGGCGATAAAGGCCCGCATACCGGCTGGCACATCAGGTAACACATCGCCGGCGGATACCTCCAACCCCAGCCGCTGATTCTTCCAGCCGTACCTTGCCCAGCGGTCGGACGACCTGTCCTTCCGGACTCCCGAGTTGAGGTGGCTGTCGATGCGCAGCACGTCGTCTCTAGCCCGGGTCATCGCGACATACAACATCCGTGCTTCTTCGCCGGAATCCTCGACAAGACTTCCTCTGGTGCCGGGATCCGAGATGATCACTCGATCGAACTCAAGGCCCTTCGCCCGATGGAAGGACGACACGGTGAGTGAACTGGCCAGCTGTTCGGAAAGCTCGTCAGGCAACCGTCCCGATGCGAGCGCCGCACGCAAATTCGCGAGATCGACGCTTCGGTCGATGGTCCCGCGCGACGATGCGCGCAGCGACGACGTCCACGCCCGATCTGGATCGTTGTTCGGTCCGAGAACGGAGACGGGTACCAAAGCGTCGAAGGTCGACCGTGTCAGCATCAGTCCTTCCGCACACGTGAAAAGCCGCCCGATCCACTTGGGCACCACCCGATCACGGGCAGACCGTTGGAGGCGATGCACCACACCCGCGCGGTGGAGCTCCTCAGATACAAGCATCGACTCGCCGTTCGTGCGACACAACACCGCAGTAGTGATGTCCGAACGCGACAAAGCTGTCCGGGCGAAATCATCGTAGAGATTACCGAAAGGCTCGACGTCCAACAGAGCACCGCGGACTTCCGCGCATACCTCGACTGGATCAGCAAGAGCGTTCTGGAGCACGCCACCAAAGCGCAAAGCGACTTCAGCGGAGCTGTCTCGGACTCGAAAGTTCTCGCTCAGGGACAGCTCGACCAGTTCTTCGGCGAACAACTCGCGCATCCGGGTGAAGAACCGGTTGGTCTCAAAATTTCGTTTCTCCGGATCGGTCACTTGGAAGCCATAAATCGCTTGGGCTGGATCCCCTACCACGGTAAAGCCGCACAGGAAACGCTCCAGGACAGACTCCACCAGGACGCGTCGATCGCTGACCAGATCTTGGATCTCGTCGATCACAACATGCGTGAGATCTTCGCAGAACGCGTCGACCAGTCCCTCTTGCACGGCTCTCGTCGCCGCGCGAACTCGCTCGTCGAACGATCTGGACCGCCATTCCCCGTCTGGATCCACTGCGGTCAGCAGTTCAAGCGCCCATGAGTCGAACGTCCGCGCCCGACAGTGCCGTGCTGCACCTGCCACCGCAGACAGTCGGACCTGCAATTCGCGGACTGCTGCCCTGGAAAACGTGAGCACCAAGACTTCGCCCGCAGCGACGTCGTTCTGTGCGAGCAGGTATTCGAGGCGACGTACGAGTGTGTGGGTCTTCCCGGTGCCTGGTCCAGCCGTGACGAGAACCAGGGCATCAGCTGGCTGCTCTACGACTGCTCGCTGCTCTTCAGTGAGCGCATCGACGATGGTCAATTCTTCTCCCAGAGGTGTTCGAGCCCCGTGAAGGCCAGTTCCTTCTGGTAGTTGGTAATGTTGTCGTTGACGTCGAGGATGAGGCAGGTCTCTTCCCCGCCATTCTTCGGGCCGCGAAGCCCTCGGCCGATCATCTGGGTGTACACGTTGGGGCTGTACGTGGGGCGCGCAACAACGACGACCCGAGTAGCGGGCGCGTCGAACCCCTGTGCAAGCACGCCGTAGTTAGTGATCACACGGATCCGCCGCTGCCGGTATTCCTCGACGATCCTTCGACGCTCTGCCATGGACATTGCCGAGTCGATGGCTCGTGCAGCAACTCCCTTGCCAGTCAGTCTCGCCGCCATCAGCTTGGCGTGCGCAACCGACGTCGCGAAGACCAGCACCGGCCAGTCCTTCGGCAAACTTTCGATCTCGGTGAGCAGCATGCGGTTGCGCTCGTCGTCCTGTCCGAGCCGCTTTTCGGCGGTAGAAGGCAGGTATCCCGAGAAGGGTGCCGCGTCTGCGAGTTCTTTGTCGGTCAGCGGCATCGTCGCCCCGGCCAACTCGCGGTGCTGCACCTTCGCCAGCACTCCGAGTTCTTGCAGCTCCGGGTATGGGTCCCCCTCGAAAACTCCCTGGTCAAGACGCTCTCCGCCGTAACGGTCGACCAGTCGCTTTGTCTCCGCGTCGTTAAACCCACGGAACGGGGTTGCAGTCAGCCCCACCAGCGGACGCTCCGTTTTGGCGTACGTGATCCCGAGTGCTTTGAACAGCTGGGTATAGCCGGGGGTGATAGAGGCGTGCGCCTCGTCCACTACCACCAATGCCGCGTCACGCAGCCATTCATATGCAGGTTTTTCGAGGCACTGCAGCAGTTTTGCATCCGTCGCAACCACGAGGTGCGCCGTTTCGCGCACTGCGGCAGCACTGTTTCCTGACCACAGCCGACTGATCGTGAGACGGTCGCCGGGACCGACTTTGGACCAGACAAAGCTCCAGCTCTGGACTGCCTGCTCGCACAGTTCGTCCGTCTGCGCGATCCACAGCACCGGCCGCCCCCTCAAGCCAGCCGCCTTGATCACCCGGATAACGGCCTCCGCGGCGATTCGCGTCTTGCCTGCGCCAGTGGGCAAGCACAGCATCCCGCGGCCGGCATCCCGCCTCATGAGAAGCTCGAACATCTTCTCCGCAAGCTTCTCCTGGTAATCGTGCAACCGCGGGTACTGGCTCGGCCCCTCAACAAACAGCACCGCTTCTCTCGTCTGCTGCGCCCTGATTCCGGCGAAGGATTCCGGCAACTGCAGATCGTTGACCAGCTGCCGGGACGAACTGTCGCCACGGAACGATCGCGCGGCTTCCGGGAGCCGCGCCTCGATGTCTCTCGCATGGTGGCGGAGCAGCCCCTCCCCGTGCGCGTCGAGGGCAAGCTGGGCGATCCGCATCTCGTCCGGAACACGCCCGGTATCGATCTTGTCGCTTTCCAGGAGCCCTTCGGGCAATTTGCGCTTGAGCGCCTCCGGACCGATCAACTGCAACGCTTTCTCCTGAAGCGTTGCGGCTGCCCGGATCTTTTTGAGCTGCTCACCCTCCTGCTGGCGGCGGCGACGTTCGAGGATCGATCCACAACCGTCGATGCCGAGACCCAGCTTCAACTTGTCATCTACCGCGCGAAGAGCCGAGAGATCATCGGCCGGGTTGAGGACCAGGACGTCCTTTTCGTTCAACATCACGCGAAGTTGCTCGCCCCGTTCTCCGTTCGGAGTGTGGGTGATCTGTTCGAGTTCGCTGCACCGGACGAGGCGACGACCCTCGATTTTATCCTTCGGCAGCTGCCGAAGGGGCGGAAACTCATCGACGAGCAGCATCGACTCGCCCTGCGCGACGTATCGGATCTCACGTTCGATCACCTCAGCCGCGTTCCGCATCCCCCACCCATCGATCAGAGCCTCAGCTGTGTCGTGGTCAGGGACGAGCAGCGCCGGAACAGACTCCGCAACGAGGATGTGGTAGTCCGCGCGCGATGCGGTCACGACGATCTGGTCATCAGGTAGGTCGCTGGTCCGCTTTTCTCCCACTCGGCACCGCGTCATCCATTCGCCGTCAGGGAACTCCGCGGCGGTCTCGAACATGAGGGCGTAGACCTTGCCGGGCAACTCGTCGTCGTCGCTCGTGTTGACTTCTTCGAGCAGTGTTTTCCACAACCGGGGCGGAAGGTTCCTGATATCGCTTGGCAGGCGGAGCACCTCTGCGAGGTCCTCCGATACGTCAGCCACGGCGAAGAGATCGCCGTGGTTCCGTAGCCGGGGCCCAACGCTGGCGGAGACCGTGCGAATCCCCTTCCCTGTCCAGACCCGTCCATACCTGCGCGCCATCCAGACGAACGGAGAGATCACATCGCGATTGACCGCCTGCGAGCCAGGGACACGCATGGCCCAGGTTGCCGGAGTTCCAGAACGCGGCGCTGCGCTAACGAAAGCGGCCCGCCCTTCGTCGGACATTTCCTCCAGCAGGTGTAAGGGGCCCGCCACTGCCGGGCCGTCGACGCGAAGACGCTTCTGCTGTGGACGGGGCGCATCGAGAGGGAGTTTCGCCACATACTGACGCCAGCAAAACTCTCGGTACTCGTCGAACCACGGCTCTGATCGGGGATTGACGTCGGCGCGCGGCACCTCGCGCATACCCAGGTCGCGAAGAACCTTCAAGTCCGGCGAGTGGAAGTCGACGTCGACTGCGATCCCGCCATCACGGCTGCCGTCTCCCGGCACCACCGGTCCGGGCAAGAGACAGTCAGCGACCGTTCGAAACGCACCCGACACCGTCCGCACGTGCACCACGTTCTCGACGTCACAGGCCGATTCCTTCAGTTGCGCGACTACCAGGCCCGCGCCTGCCAGCCTGGCCGATGCCCAGAACTCGCTCCACCGGACGTCGTCGTAGCCGTGGAATCCGGCTTCGACGATCGACACAAACCGGCCCGCCGCATCGGCTTCGTGAATCCCGAGCTCGTCGAGCGCACTCACCATCCCGAACTGCGCGACAACTCGCTCGTCGACGTAGGAGTTCGTGTCTACAAGCGAATCGGTCGACACCCTCCGAAAGATGTTCCCAAGAGAGGGGGCGACCATGCCGTGCGACTCGGTCAGGACGATCTTCGCCTTCAATGCTTGGTCAGCTAGGGCGTGCCCGGTGCGCAGCATCTCGGCGGCGATCCGGATAGCAGTGCCCGAAGCTTCCGGCGCCCCGTCCACGACGAGCGCCTC
This sequence comes from Amycolatopsis sp. La24, assembly GCF_029087445.1. NCBI lineage: Bacteria > Bacillati > Actinomycetota > Actinomycetes > Pseudonocardiales > Pseudonocardiaceae > Amycolatopsis > Amycolatopsis sp. La24. The sequence goes on along the minus strand of NZ_JARACH010000006.1, from coordinate 81,453 downwards.
CAGCCACTCTCGCACGGACGCCGCGGGAATCTCCGCCGTCGAATAGATCAGTTCAGCGCTGGCCCTTCGACGAGGCCGCGCGTGCTCTATCGAGTGGTGAGCCCAATCGACAGGGCTGCCTCCATAGGTTCGCCAAGCCTCGAGCCATTCCGGGCGCAGCGCGTCGGGGTGCAGATGCACAGACGAGGGCTTGACCAGCTCGCCTTTCTGGTCGGGCACTGCCGGTTTTCGAGAGGCTCCCTGCCAGATTGCGCTGACCAGGGCATCTGACGCCCACTGAGGTTCTTCCCGGCCTCGAGCGGGCGCAGCATCGAGATATGCAGCCGGATCGTCGGGCCTCGCCAGGAGAGGAAACGAGTCGACGACGAGGTCGGCGACCGCTTCGATCAGCTCGGTGTTGAACGCATTGCCGCCGTAGAGGTTCTGTCGGTCCTCGCTCGTCTTCCACGGCGCGTTCACGATGCCGCGCAGAGTGGTTTTGTATTTCGTGGGAAAGTACGCCCAAAATTCGCCCAGCCGCGTATCGCGGCCCGGACGTGCCGGAACTGCCCAGGAGATGTCAAGCTCAGGACGATCGTGCAGCTCGCCTGCAGCCAGCAACGCCCTTTCACTAGGACGGTGCACTCGGGTGAAGACCCGCCAATCAACCGTCGAGCTGGAACCCGACGCTGACTCTTTCTGAATCGTCCGACGGTCACCATAGACGCGTTGAAAGATCTGGCGTTTTTCAGTCTTCGCCCGGATGCGGTTCTCCAACGTCACAGTGCCCACATGCGGCGAGAACAGTAGGAACTCAGCGGGAAACGAGTCCAGGTCACGGCCGAGACCCAGCACTGCGGAGGTGTGCAAGGGCAGCCTGACCACAGTCGTCGCCCAGGACAGAAGCTCGGCAAGGATCGGATCGGACGCCTCGGCACGCTCGCGATCGATCGGCTTTGCCATCCGCAGCACCGGGATGTCGACGACGTCCGGGTGAAGCGCATGGATCCGAGCGGCAGACCAGTCTTTGTCGAATCCGAAACAACCGGTCGAGCTGTAGAACTCCGGCGAGTCGGAGACACTGAGGACAGACTTCACTCCGACACCGAAACGACCGATCTGTCCTCCGCGTTTGTGCGAGGAGCTCATCCGCAGGATCGTGTCCGCGCCTTGCGGAGTGATCGGCGCGCCCTCGTTGGCGCAGTACAGATACATGCCGGTGAGAACTACGCTGATCTCGCCGCCTGGGTGCTCTCGCAGCTCATCGGCACCGTTTTGCACAAGCTCGTAGATCTGCCGGTCGCCGTACCCGCCTTGGGTGATGCGCAGTTCAGCATTTGCATGCTCGCGAATGAGGCCTCGGTCGATCGAGTATGTCTTGAGGACTCGCTCCGACTGCTCCGTCACCACGCGAAGGACTGACGAATCGGCGAAATTCACCGGTAGATCAACTCCAGAAGTCTTCGACCCGAGAAGAGCAGAACTATCTAGACTACGTCTGAGTCTAAGAAGTGTCAATCCCGAAGTTGACAGACATTGTGGGCTCGATTGCCACAGTTGTCTCCGCACTCACTCTCGATCACCCCTCCCCAGGAGTTCGCGAGCAACCGCACGCCTGTTACAGCGAGCGAACACAGTTCCCTGACCGTTATATACCCATGTCTGCAACTGCAATCACCGGGCAACAGGGCAGGTGCCTAAACCACTCAAAGAGTCGCTCCGACCTGCGGCCGGCCGAAATGAAGCACGGGGTGGCAGTCAATGCTGCCACCCCGTGTAACGGAGATCTCACCCAACAAGCGACTGTTCAGCCCCTTCAGCCGCGCACGGTCAGCCCGACGCGCTGGAACTCCTTCAGGTCCGAGTACCCCGTCTTGGCCATCGCGCGGCGCAGCGCGCCGAACAGGTTCACCACGCCCTCCGCGTCCGAGGACGGGCCGAACAGCAGCGTCTTCAGGTCCACCGCGTAGTCCGAGTCCGGGCCGGCCACCACGCGAGAGCGCGGCAGCGACGGGTGCGCGGCCGCGGCGGTCCAGTACAGGCCCTGGCCCGGGGCGTCCGAGGCGGTCGCCAGCGGGGCGCCGAGCATGACCGCGTCCGCGCCGCAGGCGATCGCCTTCGCGATGTCGCCGGACGTCGTGATGCCGCCGTCGGCGAGGACGTGCACGTAACGGCCGCCGGTCTCGTCCAGGTAGTCGCGGCGCGCGGCGGCCGCGTCCACGATCGCCGTCGCCATCGGGGTGCCGATGCCGAGCACGCGGTCGGTGCTGGTGACGCCCTCGGTGTAGCCGTGGCCGACGATGACGCCCGCCGCGCCGGTGCGCATCAGGTGCATGGCGGTGCGGTAGTCGCTCACGCCGCCCGCGATCACCGGCACGTCGAGGCGGCCGATGAACTCCTTGAGGTTGAGCGGTTCCGCGTCGCGCTGCACGTGCTCGGCGGAGATGATCGTGCCCTGCACGACCAGGATCTCGACGCCCGCGGCGATCAGGTCCGGGGTCAGCTCGGCGGCGTGCTGCGGGCTCACCCGCGCGGCGACCGTCACACCGGATTCGCGGACCGTCTTGATCGCCTCGGTCAGCAGGTCGAGCCGGATCGGCGCGGAGTGCAGCTCCTGCAGCTCGCGCACGACCGCGGCCGGGTCTTCGCTGTCCTCGGCGGCGCGGACGAGGCGGAAGATCGCCTCCTCGACGTTCGCGTGCCGGGCCCACAGCCCTTCGGCGTTCAGCACGCCGAGGCCGCCCAGCTCGCCGATCGCCACCGCGGTCCCCGGCGACACGATCGCGTCCGTCGGGTGGGTGACCAGCGGCAGGTCGAACCGGTACGCGTCGATTTGCCACGCGGTGGACACCACCGACGACGACCGCGTCCGCCGCGACGGCACGATCTCCACGTCATCGAGGTCATACGCCCGCCGCGCCGTGCGGCCCATGCCGATCTCGACCAGATCCCGCACGTGATGTCCCTTCTCGCGCCTGACGCCTTCGCGGTCCATTGTCGCGAGTCGGCACGGGTGACCTGCGCGCGGGGGACCGTTGCGGTGGCGACAACCACCGGTTGTGCGCGCGGTTGTTTGCCACCGGCGCGGGCGGATGGTTGGCTGCCCGGCTGAACGAGGGGGACGGATTTGGCGCTGGGCAAGGACTTTCACCGGCTGTGGCTGGCGTACGCGGTCAGCATCGCGGGCACCTACTTCGCCCTCGACGCCTTCTCGATCATCGCGGTCCGGGTGCTGCACAGCAGTGCCGGACAGGTGTCGCTGCTGGCCGGAGCCGGGCTCGCGGCGGGTTCGCTGGCCGCGCTCCCGCTCGGTCCGTGGGTCGAATTCCGGCGAAAACGACCCGTGCTGATCGCGATGGACCTCGTCCGGTTCGCTGCCCTGCTCACGCTGCTGCCCGCGTACCTGCTGGACCTGCTGACGTTCGCCCAGCTCGTGGCGGTCTCGGTGCTCGTGGCCGCGGCGAACATCGCGTTCACCTCGGCGAGCGGGGCGTATCTGAAATCACTCGCGCGTGGTCCAGACCTGCTCGTCGCCAACGGCCGGTTCGAGACCACGCTCTGGACCGCGACCGCTCTCGGCCCGCCCGCGGGCGGTGCGGCGATCGGATTCTTCGGCCCGCTGGCCACTGTGCTTCTCGACGCGTTCAGCTACCTGCTGTCCGCGTTCTCCCTCTCGACGATCCGCACCCGCGAGCCCAAACCAGCCCGCCCCGCCGCCTTCCGCGCCGCGGACCTCGTCGAAGGCTGGCGCTACCTCTTCCGGCACGCCCGGCTGCGGATGCTGTTCCTCAACTCCTGCCTGGTCAACGGCCTGATCATGGCCACTTCGCCAGTGCTGGCGGTGCTGCTGCTCGGCGAACTCGGCCTGCCGACCTGGCAGTACGGGCTCGCGTTCGGCGTCCCCTGCCTCGGCGGCCTGGTCGGCTCCCGGCTCGCCCGCCGCCTGGTCCCCCGCTACGGCCGGGTGCGGCTGCTGCCGATCCTCGCCACGGTCCGGACGTGCTGGGTCGTGCTGCTGGCGTTCGTGCCGCCCGGGATCGGCGGGCTGTTCTGGGTGATGGCGGTGGAGTTCGGCCTGATCATCTGCGCGGCGGCGTACAACACGGTCCTCGCGACGTACCGGCTCGAGGAAACCGAAGACGGGTACGTGAGCCGGATGTTGTCCGCGTGGCGGATCAGCGGCAGCGCCAGCACCGCCGGCCTGACGCTGCTGTGGGGCTTGGTCGCGACGTGGCTGGGCACGCGCGGCGCACTCGGGCTGGCGGGCGCGTTGATGCTGGCGACGCCGTTGCTGCTGCTCGGGTGGAACCGCGCTCAGAACGAGACGCGCGCGGTGGAATCGGTCCGCAGCACGGATTCCTGATCGAACAGGTGCTTGTAGTCGGTGCGGATCTGTTCGAGGTCGCCGTTCGCGTGCTGATTCGTCGGCGGATACAGCACGACGAGCACGATCGAATGCTCCCGGACGACCGCGCCGCCGCCGGACCGCCACTGACCGGTGCCCTCGAGCTGGGTGAAGCCGTCCGGGAAACGCGGCGTGATGTCCTTGGCCGAGAAGTCCGCGAACTCCTTCTCGCTCACCTCGCCGCCGCCAGGCTTCGAGGTGCCGAAGTACAGCTCGGTGCGCTTCCACAACGAACTGTCCGGCGCATCCGCCGCGGCCGCCGAAGCCGCCCCTCCCCCGAGCACCATCGCGGCCGCCGCCGTCAGCACGAACCTCCGGGAAAACCGCATTCGCCCGCTCCCCTCGCCGTCACCTGAAGATCCAGTGTGGCGGGCGGCGGAGCGGGCGAACAGCGCGATCAGCGGGTCGTGTAGTTCGGGGCCTCGACCGTCATCGTGATGTCGTGCGGGTGGCTTTCCTTCAGCCCGGCCGCGGTGATCCGGACCAGCTGCCGCTCCTGCAGTGCCGCGATCGTGGTCGATCCGGTGAAGCCCATGCCCGAGCGCAGGCCGCCGATCAGCTGGTGGACCACGTTCGACAGCGGCCCGCGGAACGGGATCCGGCCCTCGATGCCTTCCGGCACCAGCTTGTCGTCGGAGAGCACGTCGTCCTGGGCGTAGCGGTCCTTGGAGTAGGACTTCGCCTCGCCGCGCGACTGCATGGCTCCGAGCGAGCCCATGCCCCGGTAGACCTTGAACTGCTTGCCGTTGACCAGGATCAGGTCGCCCGGCGATTCCGCGGTGCCCGCGAGCAGGCTGCCCAGCATCACGGTAGACGCACCGGCCGCGATGGCCTTCGCGATGTCGCCCGAGTACTGGATGCCGCCGTCGCCGATCACCGGGACGCCCGCCGGACGGCAGGCCAGATCGGCTTCGTAGATCGCGGAGATCTGCGGCACGCCGACCCCCGCGACGACGCGCGTGGTGCAGATCGAGCCGGGTCCGACGCCGACCTTCACCCCGTCCGCACCGGCATCGACCAGCGCCTGCGCACCAGCCCGCGTCGCGACGTTTCCGCCGACGATGTCGACGGTCTCGCCCAGTTCCTTCTTCAGCAGCCGCACCGCGTCGATGACCGCCCGCGAGTGCCCGTGTGCCGTGTCGACCATGAGGACGTCGACGCCCGCTTCGGCCAGCGCCATCGCGCGCTTGTGGCCATCGGCGCCCACGCCGACCGCGGCACCGACGATGAGACGGCCGTCCGGGTCCTTCGACGCCTTCGGGTACTGGTCGGTCTTCACGAAGTCCTTGACCGTGATCAGGCCGCGCAGCTTGCCCGCGCCGTCGACGATCGGCAGCTTCTCGATCTTGTGCCTGCGCAGCAGCCCCAGCGCGGCCTCTGCGGTGACGCCGACCTGCGCCGTCACCAGCGGCGTCCGGGTCATGACCTCGCTCACCAGGCGGGTGTGGTCGACCTCGAACCGCATGTCGCGGTTGGTGATGATGCCCACGAGCGCGCCGGAGGCGTCGGTGACCGGGACGCCGGAGATCCGGAACCGCGCGCACAGCGCGTCGACCTCGGCGAGGGTGTCGTCCGGGGAACAGGTGACCGGGTCGGTGACCATGCCCGCCTCGGACCGCTTCACGACCTCGACCGCCGCCGCCTGCTCCTCGATCGGCAGGTTGCGCTGCAGCACGCCGATGCCGCCCTGCCGCGCCATGGCGATCGCCATCCGCGCCTCGGTGACCGTGTCCATCGCGGCGGAGACCAGCGGAACGTTGAGCTTGATGTTGCGGGTGAGCTGCGTGCTCGTGTCCACCGCGCTGGGCACCACGTCCGATTCCGCGGGCAGCAGCAGCACGTCGTCGAAGGTCAAGCCGAGCATCGCGAACTTGCTGGGCACTGCGGGGGTGATGCTTTCGCTGGTCATGAGGGGCGAAGGGCCTTCCTGGCGGGAGTGGGCTGGAGTCGCGGGCAGCGGTGCCTGGCGTGGGCCGAGGGTGGTCGGGCCTTCCCCTCATGATATCCGGGCCGGGGCCCTGGCCCGGGCGGGTGGCCCGGCGGGTAGCGTGCAGGCCGTGCCGCACGATGTGTTGCCCCCCGATCCGTTCGCGGACGACCCGGACGATCCGGCCCGGGCCATCCCCGACCCCGACGACCACCTCGAAGAGCCGATCAGCGCGGACGAGCGCACCGAGCTGCTGGCCGACCTGTCCGACCTCGCCGTGTACCAGGCTCTGCTGGAGCCTCGCGGGGTTCGCGGCATCGTGGTCGACTGCGGTGAGTGCGACGAACCCCACTACCACGACTGGACGCTGCTGCGCGCGAGCCTGGAGCAGCTGCTGTCCGACGGCCGGATGCGCCCGCACGAGCCGGCGTTCGACCCGAACCCGACCGACTACGTGAGCTGGGACTACTGCCGCGGTTTCGCGGACGGGGTCACCGCGAACGAGAGCGCGTACTGAGTTTTAGATCGTCCGAAAAGGTCCTGGTGAGCTTGGCCACCAGGACCTTCTTCGTGCGCGCGGACAAGTTGTCCACAGGGGTTGTCCACAGCTGTGTCGACTTGTGGACAACCCAGGGTCAGCGTCGGCGCATCACGCTTTCCGCCTGGGCGATCATCGCCCGCTCGGTCAGGTTCGGCCACGGCGGACGGCGCACCACGGCCAGCGTCGCGAACGCCGCCGCCACGAAACCCGTGCACGCACCGATCAGTGCGATCCGGCCCTGATCCGTCGCGGGCGTCCACGTCACGCCGTCCGCGTTGATCGTGTACAGCCCGACCGCACGCCCCGGCCCGCCTCGACGGCCCTCCCGCGTGACGGTGACCAGCACCGTTCCGCTCGCGGTCTCGTAGGGCTCTCCGAAAACCAGCATCGCGCCTCCCCGCCGATACGAAAAAGGTCCCGGCACTGTTCGTGCCGGGACCTTCGGAAAACCTAGGAGCCGCTGGTGCCGTTCGGGGCCTGAGCCCCTTGCGACGACTCGTTGCGCGGACTGCTGCCCGTGCCCGGATCGTTCGGCGTGGCGCTCGGCGACGGCGGCGGCGAGCTCGGCGTCGACGTCACCGGCGGCAGCGGCGTCACCGAGGTGACCGGCGGCGGGTTGTCGGTGTGGCCGGTGCCCGGCAGCGAGGTCGCCTGGCCGGGCGGCTGCGCCGCGCTGCTGACCGGATCGTGTCCCGGCGGAACAGCGGGCGACGACGACGTCGTCTTGCCCGTGGGCGGGGCCGTCGGCTGACCGAGCTGAGCGGCCAGCTCGCGGTGCTGCTGCATCAGCTGGTTGCGGTTGTCCGCGTCGGTGACCTGGGTGAGCGCGGCCTGCGCGTCGGCGAGCGCGCGCCGGGCGTCCGCGAGCCGGTTGTCGGCCAGCGCCAGGTTCGCCTTCTCCAGGTCGAGCTTCGCCGCGGCGGCGGCCTCGACGGAGCGGGCGTGGTCGGCGTACAGCACCTTCGTGAGGCCCCACAGCGTGTCGCCGGGCTGGGCGTCCCGGGCGGCGAGCCCGGTGCCAGTGAAGGCGATCGCGGCGGCGGCGCACGCGGCGGCCACCGGCACGAGATAGCGGCGGCGCCGGCCGCGGCTTTGGTATTTGCGCGCCAGCGTGGCGGTCTTCACCGTGGTGACCGCGGTGTCGACGTCGACCAGCTCGGCGAGCGGTTCGCTGTCGATGTCGCGGCGCCAAGCGAGCAGCAGCGCGTTCAGTTCCTGGTCTCCGAGCCCGTCGGCGACAGCCGGATCGGTCCCGCCGAGCGCGTCGAGGAGCGCGTCGTCGGCCTGGATGGCCGTGAGGTCGCCGTCGGCTTCCGCTTCGTACCCGGTCAGGCCGCTGGCCTGGGCGGAAGGTGACAGGTCTCTGTCCCGGTCTTCGCGATCGGTCACTCAGATCACCTCCTCGGCGGCAAGCACCTTGCGCAGCCGGGCGAGCGCCCGGTGCTGGGCGACGCGGACGGCGCCCGGCGTGGAACCGACGGCGTCCGCCGTCTCCTCCGCCGACAGCCCGACCACGACCCGCAAAACGACGATTTCCCGTTGTTTGTCCGGCAGCACCTGCAGCAACTGCGCCATCCGCTCGTTCAGCTCACCCTGGAGAGCACGTTGCTCCGGGCCGACGCCGACCTCGATCTCGTCGGGGATCTCGGCGACCGGCTCCGCCCGGTTGCGCGCCGCGGCGCGGTGCGCGTCGGCGACCTTGTGCTGGGCGATGCCGTAGACGAATGCCAGAAAGGGGCGGCCCTGATCACGGTACGAGGGCAAGGCCGTAAGCACCGCGAGACACACCTCCTGCGCAACGTCGTCTGCCGAAGCGAACGAACGCTCCTGCCTGCCAACCCGGGCACGGCAATACCGCACCACAAGGGGACGAATGGCGGCCAGCAACCGCTCCACTGCCTGAGGGTCTCCCTCGACAGCGGCGGCGACCGGCTCGTCCAGTCCATCCCCCACAGTGGCCATCGCAGACAACAGTCCCAGCGTTACGTGTAGGCGTGCAAAGAATCCGGCGCGTGGTCGTCCCCGTCCAGCGCCGGTCACAGCTACCGTACCGTCGGAGTCCTGCCAGACAACCGCCAGAGGTGGTGACCGGCGCGCCGGGCGCGGCCGGACGGCGATTGTCGCAGGCAGACGGGCTGGGGCAGTGCCGTCACGCGGTGGGGACGCGGGCGTGGCACGAGTGCGGGGGCCAGGACAACAGGTACGGGCCAGGGCTTGGCTGCCCTGGCCCGTTCGTCACCGCGGGAATCGGATCGGAAGTCCCGTTTTGGCTTGCCCCGCCTCGGTCAGGACACGAGGCCGCGGCGGAAGCCGTGCGCCACGGCCTGCGCGCGGTCGCGGACGCCGAGCTTGCGGAACAGCCGCCGCGCGTGCGTTTTGACCGTGTCCTCGGAGAGGTACAGCTCACGACCGATCTGGCCGTTGCTCTTGCCCTGGCTCATGCCGCGCAGCACCTGCAGCTCGCGCTCGGTGAGCTGCACGCCCGGGTCGGACGGCTGCCGCGGCGCGGGCACCGAGGTGCTGGCCAGGGTGTGCGCCAGCGCGGCGACCAGTTCGGGCCGCGAAGCGTCCCAGCGCAGGTAGCCGCGCGCTCCGCCGGCGATGGCGGCCGCGATGCTGCCCGCGTCGTCCGGGGCTCCGAAGACGATGACGTTCGCCTGGGGGTTCGCGGAGACGAGCCGGCGCGTGGCCTCGACGCCCGTCGGGACCGCGCGTTGCGTTCCGACCAGCACGACATCGACCGGCTGACGGGTGTACCGGGCCAGCAGCTCGTCACCGTGCGCTACGCAGTCGATGCGACTGACCCCAGGCACCGCGGACATCACACGGGTGAGCCCTTCGCGGACACTGCGTCGGTCGTCGCAGATCAAGACCGTCGTCACGGGGTTTCCTTCCTGCAGCCGGGTGACATTCCACTTCCCCTATCGGACGCTTTAGCCCGAACCTTGACACGATCCGGTGGCTTTTTTTGAAGTTTCTTAGCCCGGATGCCGGAACGCCCGTTCCCGCAGGCCTACCCGGGTCCGACGGGCACCCACGGCGATTCGTGTGCGATACGCATCACGCCAGGATCCGCGTGCCGTAACACTGCGTGCAACACCTGACGACTCCTGAATCGATACTCCTCGGCCCGGTCGTGGTCCAAGTCAGCGGCGACGCGGTCTGCCACCCAGCTAAGTGAATCGAGTTCATATTTTTCGGCGTCCGCGGCGGCTGCGACGACGAGTTCCCGAGCCCCGTCCTGCCCTGCGGAGAGCAGCGCGACGCCGAGGACGATGCCGGACTTCACGATGTGTCGCCGAGCGTACCGGGCGACGGCGGTCTCGTAGGCGAGGCGAGCCGGGGCGACGGCCGCTTCGGGCTGTCCGTCGGCGAGTTCAATCTCGGCGCCCACCCAGCCGCCGCGGATGGTCGCGCGCCAGCGCCGGTCGGCTTGGGCGGCACGGACGGCCAGGCGACGGGCGGCGGCGATGCGGCCGAGGGCGAGGTTGTCGGCGGCCAGGCCGAGGAGGGCGTCGGCTCGGGCGCCTTGGAGGTCCAGCCCGTGGGGGTCTTCGGTGGGCTCGACGAGGCCGCCTGGGTCAAGAAGCTCATTGGCCTGAAGATCTCGGCCGCGCGAGGCGTCTGGACTCGGCGCGTCGAGAGATGACGCTGCGGGCTGCGAACTGGCTGCCATCGAACCCGACTGCACTGTGGCCGAGCGCAGCCCGACCGCCAGCAGCGCCTCCCCATCCAGCTTCCGCGCCAGCACGTGCGCACCCAACTGCCGCCGATGCGACGCCAGCGTGCTCGCCGCCAGCGAGGCCGTCAGCGGATCACTGCCGCGCCGGAGCGGGTCGAGCAAGTCCGCGGCTGCCGCATATCGGCCGCGGGCGCCCAGCACGATTGCCGCCAGGAGGCGTTGCCTTGGCGAGCCGTCGCGAGGTATCGGGTCTGCCGACCTGGCGTCCGGGCCGAACGCGAGGGCCGTCAGCGCTTCTTCGTCCACTCGACCTTTCTATCGCGGAGCACCGACAAGAACGTGCTCCACGCGGTCGGCGGCCGCGGAAAGATCCGCCAGCAACTCGACTTTCGGCGGCAACAGCGCCGGATCCCAGCCGGGGCCGCAGGCGAACAACCGGGTCCGCTGCCGTCCGCGAGACACGCGCGCGAAGAGCCGAGGGTCCGCGTTCGCCCGATTCGCCCACAGCACCACCGCAGCGGGCGCGCTTCGCCGCACTGCTACCGCCAGCACTTCTTGTGGCAGCGCAATGCCGAAGAGCTGCGCGCCGATCCTTCGCCCCGCGAGAGCCGCCGCGAGCGCGTACACCGGCATGTTGTCCCGTTCGTCGGGCACGCACGCGAGAAGGACCGGCCGTTGGTTGCGAGGCTCGTCGAGGACCGGCGTCGCGCGCACTAGTGCCGCGTACACGCACTCAGCGAGCAGGTACTCCACTTCGGCACCCGCGTGCACCCCGCGCCACCGCGCGCCGAGCGCAGTCAGGACCGGGTCGATAACGCCCGACCACGCCTGAAGCACACCTAGCTCGCTAATGGCGTCAACGAGCATGCGCTGTACCGCGCCGACGTCCATCGCCAACGCAGCAGTGCTCAAGCGACGCGCGAGCCGCGAAGGGACTTCGAAGTCGTCAGCCGCTGCTTTCGTCTCTGTCGCTTCCGCGGGCTCGGCAGGCGCTGGCACGAAGTCCGCGCGCGGCATCTGCTCTAACGCGTACTGCGCGGCCTCCGCCGTTGAAGCGCCGCGAAGGAGCGCGCGCTGCATAAGTTCGAGACGGCCGATGTCAGAGCTGCCGTAGCGGCGATGTCTGCCGTCGGTGTGGCGACTGGGACCGAGACCGTAGCGGCGGTCCCAAGTACGCAGGGTGGACGGCGCGACACCGAGCCGGCGGGCGACCGAGGCCACCGGCAGGGTGGGTTCTCCATCGCCTGATCCGGATCCCACCCGGTCAATATCCAGCCCGTTCGCGGTCCCGGCAACCCGAGCCAAAAGCCCTGCTCACACATCTGGGGGATGCCTAACGGCTGAATCGCCGCCGATCTATTGAACAACTATTGGCGCGCTTCTAACGTTACCGCCGTTGCACCGAATGGAGTATCGGCACCACAGCAGAGCAGCTAATGGCATCGACCGGATGACGGAGGCGGTCAGGATGGCAGACACGCGCAGGCTCCCCGGCCCCAACGCAGACATGTGGGACTGGCAGCTGGAGGGGTCGTGCCGGGGGATGGACAGCGGATCCTTCTTCCACCCGGACGGAGAGCGGGGACCGGCGAGGGCGCGACGCGAGGCCAGGGCCAAGGCGATCTGCCTGTCGTGCCCGGTGCTGGAGATGTGCCGCAAGCACGCGCTCGCCGTGCACGAGCCCTACGGCATCTGGGGCGGGCTGTCCGAATCGGAGCGCGACCACATCATCAAACAGGACAAACGCGCGCTGACCATGGCGCACATCTGACTTTCATCACGGCGCGGAAGGGGCGGTGTCCACAGTGGACGCCGTCCCTCCGCCGTTTCCGGGCCACATCGAGAGGGCGAGGTCGATGACGGTCATCAGCGAGTCGAGGCTGACGCCGTCGCGCGCCTGCATGGTCAGTCCATAAAAGACAGTCGCGTACAACGCACTGAGCGCGTCAATGTCCACAGTGGCCGCGAGGTCGCCTTCTTCCACTCCGCGACGAAGGCGCTCGTGAAGCTGCCGTCGCACTTCGTCCCGCGAAGCAGCGAGAAACTTCCACACGGACGCATTGGCCGGCGTGCAGTTGGTAGCCGCCAGAACGACCATGCAGCCTTTGGGATGCCCCGGTTCCACGTACGCGCAGGCGTTGTCGCGAAGCATCGCTTCAACCGCCGCGCGCGCCGTCGGCTCTTCGGTCAGCGCGCGCATCGTGTGCCGTCCGTACGCGGATTGGTAATGCTCGATCGCTTCGCGGAACAGTGCTTCCTTGTCGCCGAAGGCCGCGTACAGGCTCGGCGGCTTGATGCCCATCGCCTCGGTCAGCTCGGACAGCGACGCACCGTCGTAGCCACGCTCCCAGAACACCAGCATCGCCTGGTTGAGCGCGTGCTCGCGGTCGAACGCGCGCGGGCGGCCGCGGGGTGACATGGACCACCTTCTTTAGTGAGCGATACAGAAGTCTTGACCCGACCCATCGTACGCGGCTATTTATGTAGTTATCGCTACAGAAAGAGGTGGGACATGGGAACCCTGGACGGCAAGGTCGCGCTGGTCACCGGCGGAAGCCGCGGAATCGGCGCGGCGATCGCACTCCGGCTGGCCGAGGACGGCGCGGACGTCGCGATCACCTACGAACGCGCCGCGGACCGGGCGGCGGAAGTGGTCGCGTCCATCGAGAAATTCGGCAGGCGAGGCCTCGCTCTGCAGGCAGACGCCGCGGACGCGGACGCGGTGACCAGCGCGGTCGACCAGACCGCCGCCGAACTGGGCGGACTGGACGTGCTGGTGAACAACGCCGGCGTGTTCCCGGCGGCACCGGTCGAAGACCTGACCACGGAAACGATCGACCGCACGCTGGCGATCCACGTGAAGGCCCCGCTGGTAGCCGCCCGAGCCGCGGTCCGACACATGAAGCAGGGCGGGCGGATCGTGTCGATCGGCAGCGATTTGGCGGAGCGCGCGCCGTTCGTCGGATTGAGCCTGTACTCGGCGAGCAAGTCCGCGCTGGTGGGGATGACCAAGGGCCTGGCGCGTGACCTGGGACCGCGCGGAATCACGGCGATGGTCGTCCACCCCGGCTCGACGGACACCGAAATGAACCCGGCGGACGGCCCGCATTCCGGCGACCAGTTGGCGCACATCGCGTTGGGGCACTACGGAAATCCGACGGACATCGCGGCCGCGGTGGCTTACCTGGCTGGTCCGGACGGGCGGTATCTGACCGGGACGTCGATCACGGTGGATGGCGGGTTTACTGCTTGATCAGCGTTGGGCGCCGGTCGAATGGGCACCACCCGATCATGCGGAAACAGCTGCGCCCAAACCCCCGCACCACAAAAAGCGGGGCGGCACTCCCCGAAGGGAATGCCGCCCCGCTATAACGCAAAGGCTGAACCGCGTCAGTGCGAGTGACCGTGGCCAGCGGCCTCCGGCTCCTCTTCGACCGGCTTCTCGACCACGGAGCTTTCCGTGGTGAGCACCAGCCGGGCGATGGACGCCGCGTTCGCGACGGCCGAGCGGGTCACCTTGACCGGGTCGACGATGCCGCCCGCGATCAGGTCGGTCAGTTCGCCGGTGGCGGCGTTGAAGCCCTGGCCCCAGCCCTGCTCCTGGACCTTGTTCACGATGACCGCGCCCTCGTGGCCCGCGTTCGTCGCGATCCAGAACAGCGGGGCGGTGAGCGCGTCGCGGACGATGGCGACACCGGTCGCCTCGTCGCCGGTCAGGCCGAGGTTGCCCTCGAGTTCCTTGACCGCGTGCACCAGCGCCGAACCGCCGCCGGGCAGGATGCCCTCCTCGACGGCCGCCTTGGTGGAAGCCACGGCGTCCTCGATGCGGTGCTTGCGCTCGTTCAGCTCGGTCTCGGTGGCCGCGCCGACCTTGATCACGGCCACGCCGCCGCCGAGCTTCGCGAGCCGCTCCTGCAGCTTTTCGCGGTCCCAGTCGGAGTCGGTGGTCTCGATCTCCTTGCGGATCTGCGCGGTCCGGGCGGCGATGTCGTCCTTCGTGCCCGCGCCGTCGACGATCGTCGTGTCGTCCTTGGTGACGACGACCCGGCGGGCCTTGCCCAGCGAGCTGAGGTCGACCTCGGACAGCTTGCGGCCGATCTCCGCGGAGATCACCTCGCCGCCGGTCACGACGGCAAGGTCGTCCAGGAACGCCTTGCGGCGGTCGCCGAAGAACGGGGCCTTGACCGCGACCGCGGTGATCGTCTTGCGCAGCGAGTTCACCACGAGGGTGGACAGCGCCTCGCCGTCGACGTCCTCGGCGATGATGAGCAGCGGCTTCTTCGCCTCGACGACCTTCTCCAGCACCGGGAGCAGGTCGGCCAGCGCCGAGATCTTCTCGCGGTGCAGCAGGATGTAGGCGTCCTCGAGGGTCGCCTTCTGGTCCTCCGGGTTGGTCGCGAAGTGCGCCGACAGGAAGCCCTTGTCGAACTGGACGCCCTCGGTGATCACGAGGTCGGTCGCCAGCGTGGACGACTCCTCGATGGTGATCACGCCGTCCTCGCCCACGCGCTCGACGGCCTCGCCGAGCAGCGCGCCGATCGTCGCGTCACGCGAGGTGACGGTGCCGACCTGGGCGATGTTGTCGCGGCCCTTGACCGGGGTGGCCTTGGCCTTGAGGACCTCGACGACCTTCTCCGCGGCCGCCTCGATGCCCTTGCCGACCGCGGTCGGGTTGGCGCCGGCGGCGACGTTGCGCAGGCCGTGCTTCACCAGCGACTGGGCCAGCACCGTGGCGGTGGTGGTTCCGTCGCCCGCGACGTCGTTGGTCTTGGTGGCGACGCTCTTCGCGAGCTGCGCGCCGAGGTTCTCGAACGGGTCGTCGAGCTCGATCTCGCGAGCGACGGTGACGCCGTCGAGGGTGATCGTCGGGCCGCCGAACTTCTTGTCGAGGACGACGTGGCGACCGCGCGGGCCGAGGGTGACCTTGACCGCGTCGGCGAGCTTGTTCACCCCGCGCTCGAGCGCGCGACGAGCGTCCTCGTCGAAACTGATCTGCTTGGGCATAACGCTTTCCGCTTACCTTTCGGTTGTCGTGCGACGCAAAACGCCCCGCACCCCGGCATGAGCGGGGCCCGGGGCGTCCTTGCGCTGCGAGTGACGCGTCAGTTGATGACGGCCAGCACGTCGCGGGCGGAGAGGATCAGGTAGTCCTCGCCGTTGTACTTGACCTCGGTGCCGCCGTACTTGGAGTAGATGACGACGTCGCCGACAGCCACGTCCAGCGGAACGCGGTTGCCCTTGTCGTCGATGCGGCCCGGGCCCACGGCCAGAACCTTGCCCTCCTGGGGCTTCTCCTTGGCGGTGTCGGGGATGACGAGGCCGGAAGCGGTCGTCTCCTCGGCCTCGCTCGTCTGGACAACGATCTTGTCCTCGAGCGGCTTGATGTTCACGCTCACCGGGTTGACCTCCACGGTCGTCGAAAGCGTCGGCATGATGACTGGTTACGGCTCATACCACCCCCGCCGTCGCGGGTGCCGGGGCGTGTCCGGGCCGTTCGATTAGCACTCTAGCCATGTGAGTGCCAGCTTCGCAAGGAGGGTCCGCCGGACCTGGTGAAACCCCAGGCGGAGGCCGCTGACCGGCCCGTTTGCTCCGGGCGGCGCGCGAGGGCCCTCCACCAGGCGGCGGACGGCCCGGGCACCGCCGCGTGCCCGTTCGGCCGCATCCGGTGGATAAAGCTCACCAAATCCCCCGGCTCCTGGTTGGATCCGCACAGACAGGCATCTCACCCCTGGAGCCCTCTATGCCCCGCTCACTCCCGTGGCGCCTGGCCGCTGCCAACACCGGGCTGCTGGCAGTGGCCGCGGTCGCCATGCCCGCCTCCGCCCATCCCGCTAACGCAGCCCGCCAGCGCGCCTTCGCCGACGCAGCCTCCGAATTCGGCGTCCCGGCGGACGTCCTGCTGGCCGTCTCGTACCTGGAGTCCCGCTGGGACACTCATTCCGGCGCGCCCAGCACCGCCGCCGGGTACGGCCCGATGCATCTCACTGACGTCCGCACCGCCGGGCTGCGGACCAGCGAATTCGACAATCCCGACGAAGACCCCCGAGGCGACGACTCTCGCCCGGCCCTGCGTCTGCGTCCGCTGGAAGCCCCGGCTCCCCCGTCCGGCAGCCAGACCATCGACCAGGCCGCCGCACTGCTGCACACCGACGCGGCGAAGCTCCGTACGGACGCCGTAGCGAACATCCGCGGCGGCGCGGCGCTGCTGGCCGAGTACCAGCGAGAGCTGGGCGTCAAGAGCGACAGCGCGAAGGACTGGTACGGAGCTGTCGCGCGATACAGCGGCTCCGAGGACGTCACTGGCGCGCGCACCTTCGCCGACGAGGTCTTCGCCACCATCAACAGCGGCATCGCGCGCACGACCGACGACGGCCAGGCCGTCAAACTCGCCGCGACGTCCGGCGTCACCCCGGACCGTGCCCAGGCGGATCGGCTCGGTCTGCGGGCCGGAAAGCCGCCGGCCACGGAGTGCCCGCGGTCGATGTCCTGCGAATCGGTGCCCGCGCCGTTCCAGAAGATCGGCGACAGCTACGGCAACTACGACAAGGCCGACCGGCCGCGCGACCAGAAGATTGACTACATCGTCATCCACGACACCGAGGGCACGTGGGACTCGGTGATGAAGCAGGCGCAAACCCCCGGTCAGACCGCGTGGCACTACACGGTCCGCTCCTCGGACGGCCAGATCGCCCAGCACGTGCCGACCAAGGACGTCGGCTGGCACGCCGGGAACTGGTACCTGAACGAGAAATCCCTCGGCGTCGAGCACGAGGGCTTCGCCGCGCAGGGCACCTGGTTCACCGAGGCGATGTACCGGCAGTCCGCGAAGCTCGTGCGTTACCTCGCGCACCGCTTCGGCGTTCCGCTGGACCGGGCGCACATCCTCGGCCACGACAACGTGCCCGGCCCGAACGCGGACAAGATCAAGAGCATGCACTGGGACCCGGGTCCGTACTGGGATTGGGCGCACTACTTCGATCTGCTCGGCGCTCCGCTGGAGCACGACGGCGAACCGGATTCCGGTCTGGTCATGATCGATCCGGAGTTCTCCGCCAACCGTCCGGCGTTCACCGGATGCGACAAGATCGGGTCCGGAAACCCGTGCCCCGAGCGGAGTTCCGGGTCGGTCGTGCTGCACACCGAGCCGAGCGAGTCCGCACCGCTGCTGTCCGATGTGGGCATGCACGGGCCCGACCCGTCCACAATGGACGTCTCGGACATCGGCAGCCGCGTGGCCACCGGCCAGAAGTACGCCGTCGCGGATACCCGCGGCGACTGGACCGCGATCTGGTACCTCGGCCAGAAGGGCTGGTTCCGCAACCCGAACGACGCGCCCACCGCGTATCCGGCGGACGGATTCGTCGCGATTCCCAAGGCGGGCAAGGCAACCGTGCCCGTCTACGGGAGCGCGTACCCGGAGGCCAGTGCGTATCCGAAGGACATTCCGGTGCAGGAGCTCAAGCCGCTGCCGTATCAGCTCGGCGCGGGTCAGAAGTACTCCGTGGGCGGGCTGACCGGTTCGGAGTACTACTCGGCGTCCTTCGACGTCGCGACGAACAAGGTCGTGAAGGGCAAGTCCAGGTACGTGGAAATCCAGCTCGGCCACCGCGTGGCGTACGTCAGGCGCGACGACGTCGACCTCGAACCGGCGTCCTGACCGCAGCTCGCTGCATGCCCGGGCCGGAACTTCCGGTCCGGGCATTCACGCGTCCAGCGCCACTTTCACGCCCGTGCTGGCCTCGGTGTTGCGCCGGGTCTTGGCCCAGCCGTTGCGTCCGCGCACCAAGCGGAACAGCGCGCGCCAGGACGTGATGTAGAAGGTGTAGATGTAGGCCGCGTACAACAGGCCCATGCCGATGCCGCGGAAGATGTTCTTGCTGCGCAAGCATTTCATCTGGTAGATCGGGCCCCACACGACGAACGGCAGCAACCCGAACGAACCGTAGATCGCGAACAGGATCCAAGCGCCGCCGGTGAACCACGTCCACACCTGACCGGGATCGCCCGCCGTGCTCACGAGAAGCAGGATGAACGGCACCGGGTACAGCAGGGAGCCGAGCAGCTGCATCCACGGCTGCGCCAGGTAATACATCATCTCCGCGGCGCCCAAAGTGGACACGTGCGGCGAGTCCCAGATCCGGCGCAGGTACCGCATGCACTGCATGGTTCCCTGACCCCAGCGCGTGCGCTGCACCAGGAACCGGCGGAGGCTGTACAGACCTTCTTGCGCCACATGCGAATCCGGCGTGAACCCGGTTCGCCAGCCCGCGGTGAGCAGGTGCACGCCGAGTTCGAAGTCCTCCAGCAGCGAACCGCGCCACGGGGCCAGTTCGTCGCCCGCGATCGAGTCCAATGCGGACAGCCGGGTGAACTGCCCGTTGCCGCCCATGGAGATCGTGCCGGTGAAGCCGCGGGAGGTCTGGATCGCCGCGATCGCGGTGCGGAACTCCAGGTCCTGCAACTGGGCGAGTTTGAGGCCGAAGGCGCGGGAGAACCACGTGCGGCCGGGCGGACGGCTGCGGAAGTTGCTCATCCGGACGTCGAGTTGAACGGCGCCAACGGTTTCGTCGCCGAACAGGTGGTCCGCGGCGCACACTTCGAGACAGTTCGGCGCGGGACGGCCGTCCGCGTCGACCACCACGACCACGACCTGGTCCCGGTCCGCGTCGGGACCGAGCCAGTCGTCCAGTTCGCGATAGGCGGCGTTGAGCGCGTCTCCCTTGCCCGTACGCGCTTCCGGGCGCTGACGGGCGACGAGGTGCAGATTCGGGTCGTAGCCGCCGTTGCGCCGCCACACCGAGCGCACGACGCGGGCGGTGCGGTCGTCGGAGTCGTCGTCCACGACCCACACGTGCGCGCGGCGGAAGGTGCCGCGCAGGTACTTCACCGTCTCGCGGATCACCACCTCCTCGTCGCGGCAGGGGACGAAGAAGTGCCAGGAGAAGTCGGCCGGATCGCCGACCGGAGCGGGCTTGCGGCGCAGGTACGGCACGACGATCACCACGACGTACACGAGGAACGCGACGCTCATGGTCAGCGCGAACGCCTGCGTGACCGACAGCAGGATCTTCAGGCCGGAACCGCTCACGCCGCGGCCCGTTTCTCGGCCTTCGTCTTCCGCGTCGCCAGCCACACGAACAGCACCAGCGAGATCGCGCCGCCGATGACGCTGACCAGCGAGCCGAGCAGCGTGTGGCCCCAGTAGTAGCCCTCGTCGGTGCCGAGCCCGTTGACCAGCCCGACGATGGTGAGAATGCGTAACTGATTAACCAAGATCACCGTGATCGCGGAAATTCCCAGCGAGAAAAAGAGCCTGCGGGCATTCTGTGGCCGGAACCACAGAAGTGCGGCGGTCACTAATAGCAACGGCAGCAGAAGGAATACCGACGAGCATTCCGGAGTCATCCGCAACCCGAATGGAGTATCGCCAGACAACCCGAAGTAGACCGATTCCCGGTTTCCGGCCACATAGACCCCCGATGAGGTGACAATCCGGAGGATGACCCCGGCCAGTCGCACCTCCAGCTCCCGGTACCCGCGTTCCACGAGCACCAGCACCACCCCCGCGGCGAGCACCCCGACCACTGCCATACGCAGCGGAAACCGGGATGCGCCTGACACCGGCGCGTTGACTGCTGTCACGACGACCCTCTCGAGAAGAAACCCAGCGGAACCGGGCGGACCCGGCCACGGTCGTGTCCGCGACGGCTCCCGCCCTGCGCCGGGCAGCCCCATTCCGGGGACACCCGAGCAGCTTTCGGCATATTCTTACGCACTCTTGCTACTCCGTTAGAGTGATGCTTCACGCAACCTGGGGAAAAGCGAATTCTTATCACCCGATGTGGTGATTGAGGGCAAAAAACTGTGCCATTTCGGAAACCTCAGCCGATAACCGATCCGCGTGCCGACTCTTGCTCAGCGGGTTTAGTCCGCGCAGCGGCTCGCCCTGAGAAAAATCGGAGGACCAGTGAAGAGACACCTCGTGCGACGAGGCGGCCTGCTCGCCGCTGTCGTGGCGAGCATCGCCCTGGCCGGAGCTGTTCCGGCCAGCGCCGCTCCCGGCGACGGGTCGGCCTACGGCGTCAACGTCGACGTGACGCTGCTCGGCCAGCCCGCGGTGCATCTCGGCCCGCTCGCGGCCGCGAACACCAACGGCCCGACGGAAAGCACCGCGGTCTCCGCGAACGTGCCCGGCGTGCTGACCACCGGCGTGATCAAGACGTCCGCCGTGCGCGACGACAACTCCGGCGCGGTCACGGCGAAGGCGTCCGTCGCCGACGTCGGGCTGCCGCTGCTCAAGGCCGCCGCCGGCGATGTCGGCGTGAAGGCGGTCGAAGCCGTCTGCACCGCGACCCAGGAAGGCGTCAAGGGCAGCACCACGCTGGTCGGCGCGAACCTCGGCACCCTCGGCAAGGTCGACGCCACCCCGGCGGCGAACACCCAGCTGAAGGTCCAGGTCGGCCCGCTGCACGTGGCGACGCTGATCCTGAACGAGCAGATCAAGAACAACGACGGCAGCCTCACCGTCAACGCGCTGCACCTGAAGCTGCTCGGCGGCGACGCGCTGGGCGCGCTCGGCTCGGGCGACGTGATCCTGTCGTCGGCGACCTGCGGCCCGGCCGCTCCGCCGATGCCGCTCGCGTCGGGCGCAGGCATGTGGATCGGGTTCGGCGTGGTCGCCGCGATCGCGGTGCCGGTCGGCCTGCGTTTCTCCCGGCGTCGTTCGGCTGCCTGACCCGGTGAGGTGATGGATCGATGTACAAGATGCCTGGCGCCGGGGTCGGCGTCGCCGGTGGCGGGGTGGGCACCCTCGCCGCCACCGGCGCCGACGTCGGCTGGTGGCTCGCGGTCGGGGTGGCGCTGGTGATCCTCGGGATCGTCGCGCTGATCGCCGTCCGCCGCCGGAATCGGCGGTTCGCCCGCCTGGACGGCTGAAGAATCCGGGCTGCCGGCGTGATCCCGCCGGCAGCCCGGTTTTCCGGGACACTCGAAAGGGTGAAAACGTTGGACGTGATGCTGCTGGCCGGGACGCGCCCGGAGGCGGTGAAGCTCGCGCCGCTCGCGCTGGCCCTGGACGCCCGGCCCGGGCTGCGGCCGCTGGTCGTGCACAGCGGTCAGCACCAGGGCATGGTCGAACAGGCACTGGCCCCGTTCGAGGTCGGGATCGACGCGTGGCTCGACGTGCCGCCGCGGGTGTCCGGCACGCAGGCGGAACTGGTGTCCGGCCTGCTGCCCGCGCTCGACGCCGCGCTGCGCCGGTACCAGCCGTCGGCGGTCGTCGTGCAAGGCGACACCACCACCGGACTGGCCGGCGCGCTCGCCGCGTTCTGGCTCGGCATTCCGGTGGTGCACCTCGAAGCCGGGCTGCGTACGCACGACCTGGCGTCGCCGTTCCCCGAGGAGGGAACGCGGCAGATGATCTCGCGGATCGCCGCGCTGCACCTGGTCCCGACGGCGGCCGCGGGCGCGGCGCTGCGGGCGGAGGGCGTGCCTCCGGAGCGGATCACGCGTACTGGCAACACTGTCGTCGACGCGGTGCTCGCGGTGGCGGCGCGCGATTTGCCCGCCCGCGATCCGGCGCTTGCCTTGCTGGAGATGGGAATTGCCGAAGCGAGCGAGCAACTGGTGCTGGTGACGTCGCACCGCCGCGAGTCGTGGGGCGAACCGTTGACGCGCACGCTGACTGCCGTGCGCCAGATCGTCGATGCCCATCCGCGCGTGCAGGTGCTGTTCCCGGTGCATCCGAATCCGGCTGTGCGGGAACAGGTCGAGGAAGTGCTGGGCGGGGTCGCGCGGGTGACCGTCACCGAGCCGTTGGAGTACCCGGATCTCGTGCGCGCGCTGCGGTTGGCATCGCTCGTGCTGACGGATTCCGGTGGTATTCAAGAAGAAGCGCCGACGTTCGGTACGCCGGTGCTGGTATTGCGTGACACTACGGAACGCCCGGAGGCCGTCGAAGCCGGTTGCGCTTGGCTGGTCGGCACCGACACCGAACTGATCACCGACACCGCCGCGCGCATTCTCCGCGGGGAGATCAGCGCTGCCGCATCAGCGAATCCGTACGGAAACGGTTCCGCGGCCGCACGGTCAGCGTTGGCGATCGAGGCGCTGCTGGGGGTGTCGCTTGATGCCGCTGCCCTGGTGAGTCCTAAAGGGACACAACATTGACCGGCAGGCCCGGGTTCGCCGAAAAGTCCAGCGGTGCCACGGATCGACCAGCCGCCACCACGTGCGCACCCAACGCCGCGATCATCGCGCCGTTGTCCGTGCACAAGCGCGGCCGCGGCACGCGCAGCTCAATGCCAGCCTCCGCGCATCGCTCCGCGGCCAGTTCGGAAAGCCGCGAATTCGCTGCCACGCCACCGGAAATCACCAACGTGCCGATGTTTTGTTCACGCGCGGCACGGATCGCCTTCGCGGTGAGCACGTCCGCGACCGCTTCCTGAAAGGACGCCGCGACGTCGTTCACCGGCACCTGATCGCCAGCGCGCTCGGCGTTCTCCACCCAGCGGGCCACCGCCGTTTTCAAGCCGGAGAAGGAAAAGTCGAACTTCGCGTCGCGCGGGCCGGTCATCCCGCGCGGGAACGCGATCGCCTTCGGGTTGCCCTGCTTGGCCGCCTTGTCGATCGGCGGCCCGCCCGGGTACGGCAGCTCCAGCACCCGCGCGACCTTGTCGTACGCCTCGCCCGCCGCGTCGTCCACAGTGGACCCGAGTTCGGTGATGCTCGACGCGATGTCGTCCACTCGCAACAGTTGCGTGTGGCCGCCGGAAACGAGCAACGCCAACACCGGCGTCGGCAACGGGCCGTGCTGCAACGTGTCCACCGCGATGTGCCCGGCAAGGTGATTCACGCCGTACAGCGGCACATCCAACGCGGTCGCATACGCCTTGGCCGCCGAAACGCCCACCAGCAACGCGCCAGCGAGACCGGGCCCGGCCGTCACCGCGATCGCGTCCACATCGGACAGTTTCAGCCCGGCGGTGGCGAACGCACGCTCCGCCGTCGGCACCATCGCTTCGAGATGCGCACGACTGGCAACCTCCGGCACGACCCCGCCGAAGCGAGCGTGCTGGTCCACACTGGACGCGACCTCGTCGGCGAGCAGTTCCACCGTGCCGTCGTCGTGCAGCCGGACGAGGCCGACCCCGGTCTCGTCGCAGGAGCTTTCGATGCCCATGATGACGCGCGCCATCAGCCGGCCACCTCGTCTCGTGCCGGGGCCTGCGCGGGGCGGGCCATAGTGAACGCGTCCGCACCGGAGGGCTGGTAGTAGCGCCGCCGGATGCCAAGTTTTTGGAAGCCGTGCGCCTCATACAGGTTCACGGCGGGGTCGTTGTCCGTGCGCACCTCGAGGAAGACCGCCGCGTGCAGCTCGTCCGCGCGCGTCAGCAACGCGCGAAGGAGCGCCTTGCCGATGCCCTGCCCTTGCGCCTCCGGCACCACCCCGATGGTGTGGACGCTCGCTTCGTAGTCACCGCGCCGCCCGACCACCGCAAGCCCCGCGTACCCGAGCAGCGTCTCCCCGTCGTCCGACCGCGCTGCGAGGTAGTAATGCCCCTGGTCAAGCTCGGAGTGGAAGGCGCGCGCACTCCACGGATCATCGCCGGGAAAGAGGATCTTCTCGATCTCCGCGCACTTCCCGACGTCAGCGCGGCGCAGCTGGTCGAGCTTCACAGCGCAGTCACCCTCTTGCGCGCCGCAGGCTCGACAGCGTCCGGACGACGCAGGTACAGCGGCGTCAACGGCTCCGGCTCCGCGCGCTCGAGAAGCGCCGTACGCGCCACGCGCACCAACCCAGCCGGCGACGGAAACCGCGGCTCGATCGGCACCACGCCCACCGATGCCGCGTACTGCAACGCACCGTCGCCCGCCGCTACGCGAATGTCAGTCTCAATGTCCGCGGGCCGCTGTACGTGGGGACCGTCGGTGCGCGCGCCCGAAGCGTCGTACGCAGCCCAGTAGACCTCGCGACGCCGCGCGTCCGTGAAGACGAGAAACGGCTTCTCCGTGCGTACGACATCAGACGCGATCGCGTCGAGACTGCACACCGGGTACGCCGGGATGCCGAGCGCGTGCGCGTACGCAGCCGCCGTGGCCATGCCAGCCCGCAACCCGGTGAACGGACCCGGCCCGACGCCGCACACGATCGCGTCCAGCTCGCGGAGCGTGACGCCAGCCTCCTCCGCGGCCGCCAGCGCATGCGGGGCGATCAGCTCGCCGTGCGCCCGAGGATCCACCGTGACGCGGTCCGCCCGGGTGACAAGCTCAGCCTCGTCGACGGCAACGATGCCCGCCGTTACCGCCGGAGTAGCCGTGTCGATCGCCAATACCAGCACGATTTCCCAGGATAGCTCTGGTCCGAAGGGGACGAGGGGGCGGGTTTGGGGGTGCGGGAGGATACGTTCCGTGACCAAGCTGTCTATCGCGGCCTTGCTCGGCAGCGTGCTGGTTCTGGCCGGTTGTTCGGCCGCCCCGGCCCCTCTCTCGGAGTCGTCCGCGCCGCCCGAGGTGCCGCAGGTGCCCCATCCGCTCAACGTGCGGAAATACGAACAGGACCCGTGCGCTCTGCTCCCGCAGGCAGCGGAGGTCTTCGGCGCGGTCCGCAACCGCAAGATCACCGGCAACGTAGCCCCGGTCTGCAGCTGGAACGACCGCGAAAACAGCTCGCTGGCCGTCGGTCTCGTCCCTGGGCAGGGCGGCCTCGCCACCGTCTACGGAAACCGGAGCAGCACCGGCTACTTCGAACCGGCCCCCTCCATCGACGGCTACCCGGCTGTCTACACCAACGTCCTGGACAACCGTTCAGACGGCGGATGCCAAGTCGCGGTCGGCGTCCGCTCCGACGAGACGTTCACCAGCTCAGTCATCCTCTTCCCACGGTCTCCCTCCTACGCCGACCCCTGCGCAGTCGCACTCAAAGCAGCTACGGCGGTCGTCGCCACCCTCCGAACAGGTTCCTGACGCCTGCCCGGCTTGGGGGATTTTGTCCACACAGGGAACCTCGACCGATTAAGCTCAGTCAGAGCATCGGCAGTCGCAGACAGTGCCGCCGGGAGCGAGGGGGAGCGTCGTCGTGGGCAATGGGCAGTCGTCCAGCAACAGCCAGCCGGTGGACGGTCGCGCGGGGTACGTCGACCCGGAAGAGCAGGCCAAACGCGACCGCCAGGACAAGCAGTTCGGCGAAGCGATGAACTCCAACGGCGTACGCGTCTACCAGCAGCGCGCGGCAGAGGACGCGAAGGTAAACGCCGCCGCGGCTGGCGGCGGGTTCAACATGGACGTCGACGCGATGCGGAAGCTGCAGCCCAAGTGGCAGGGGATCGCGGACAAGCTCAGCGACATGGTACGAGCAGGCGGTCAGTTGAAAATCGTGCCTCCGCCAGCCGAGGACCCGGCCAGCAAGCTCCAAAAGAAGGCCGCCGACGGCCATGCCGATGCCTACGTGGCGAGCTTGCAGCAGCAGTGGGAGTACGCGAAGGGCTACGCGCTCAAGCTGAAGGACGCGATCGCCAAGTACGAAGGGCAGGACCACGCCAACACCAGCAGCCTGCGCAAGCAAGGATGATCCGCGTGAAGCCCATCACTCTCGCCACGACAAGTTGCCTCCTCCTTCTCACGGTCACCGCTTGTTCGTCAAACCCCGGCACTCCGGTTCCGGCGACACCCGAGTCGTCTTCCACACCGACGAGCACCACGCGCAGCGTGCCTAAAGTGAGCAACCCCCTCGACGCCACCAAGTACGAGCAGAACCCCTGCGCCCTGCTCAGCCAAGCCCAGGCGACCGAGGTCATCAACGCCGTTCGCCACCGGCAGGGCAAAGGCCTCGTCGCACCGCTGTGCAGCTGGTACGACGACAGGGACAACAGCGTCGGCCTCGGGCTGCTCCCCGGACAAGGCGGGCTGGCAGGCGCCTACACCAACGCCGACAGCGACTCCGGCTACTTCGAAGCCGCCCCCGACGTCAACGGCTACCCCGCCGTCTTCGCGGGCACCACCGACGACCGGAAACGCGGCGGCTGCCAAATCGCCGTCGGGATCAAGGACGACGAGACCTTCACCGCGTCCGTGCTGCTCGACAAATCGTTCCCCGGCTATGCCGACCCGTGCGCATTGGCTGCGAAAACCGCCGCCGCTGCCGTCACCACTCTCAAGGCAGGTGCTTGATGGGCAACCTCTCCCCGCAGGAAATCGTTCGCCTGGTCAAATCCGGCAAGGGTTCCGGTGGCATGTTCCACGGTTCCGACCAGTCGGCGGCGCTCTCCGCTCAGCACGAGGACATCGCCAACGAAATGCGGCAGCTCCAGAGCGCGATGGACGAGTACTGGAAGGGCGACGCCGCCGGGCGGGCCTACGTCGGGGCCGGGCCGCTGGTCCAGGCTTCCCAGACCAGTGGCCAGCACCTCGCGCAGGCGGAGGCGCTCTACTCCGGCCAGGGCGGTTCCTTCGAGGGGCTGCGCGACAAAATCGCGTCGGTCGGCGATCTCGGGGACAAACCGTCGGACGACTGGGTCAGCGACACTCCGTTGTCCTTCCTCTCCAACCGTGCCGACGAAATCGACGCGTGGAACAAGAAAGCGCAAGAAGTCGTCAGCAGTTACGAGTCCTATCACGGGGAATCGACCGAGAACTCCGCTCGATGGGCGGACCCGTCGCAATACGGCGAGCTGGCCCTCCCCTCCGCAGGCGGTGATTTCACCATCACCCAGCCCGGCGGCACCGGCACCGCGCATCTGCCGACGCACTACACCCCGGGTGGCCCCGGCGGCACCGCTGGGACCTACACCGAGGGCGGCTACGTCGGCGGCACCACCGGCAGCACGGGCGGCACCGACAGCGGCACCAGCCACCGCGACCACACCAACGATCGCACTGGGCCGCCGGGGACCTTGCCTCCTTCGGAGACCCATCGGTGGGATCCGGGGCCTCCGCCGCACACCAACCCGACGGAGACGCCGGGCAAATACGTTCCCCCGCACAACAACCTGCCGGACGACACCCGGACGTCCAGTTACGTTCCGCCGGACCTGACGAGCGTCAACAACCCCACCAGCACCGGCAATCCCAACTCCTGGTCGGTCAACAGCAGCAACCCCAACACCACCGGCGGGGGCGGCAGCGGTCTGTTCACGCCGGGGCTCCCCGGAACCGGCGGCGGCAACGCGGGCAGCCTCGGGAACACAGGCAACACGGGCAACGGCAACAGCGTCGGCCGAGGTGCGGGAACCGGCACAGGACCGTTCGGCAACGCCGAAGCCGCCGGGCGAGGCGGAGCAGCGGCGGGTGCCAACGGGCGCGCGGGGGCACCCGGCATGGGCGCGGGTGCGATGGGCCGCGGTCAGAAGGGCGAAGGCGAAGAAGACCTCGTCCACGAGACCGCCGACTACCTGGTCGAGCAGGACCCGGACGCCGCCCTCATCGGGGACCTTCCGAAGGCGGTTCCGCCGGTGATCGGGCTCTGACGATGCTCGTGCTCGCCCGCGAGGTGGTGCTCCCTGCCGACTGCCTGCCCCTCGCGGCGGAACTGGCGGGGGTTTCGCTCCCGGCGGCGCTCGCGCCCGATCCGCTTTGGCGCGACCCCGAGGAGATGCGCGCGTACCGCGAAGCCGCGGTAAGCGCGATGGCCGACCAAGGCGTGTGGGGGCGCGGCGGTCTGGACGAGACGTTCGTCCGGACCATGACCGTGTTGTGCCGTGGGGCCAGCGAACTGTCGGCGACCGTCGAGAGCGGGCGGGACCGGCGGTACCGGCTGGTCGTCGCGGCCTCGGACAAGGACGCGGTGCTCGCCTGCCACATGCCGTCCACCAGCACCGTGGTGTTGCGACCAGCGCGAGCCGAGGCGCTGGCCGAGGACTTGATCCGGGAGTTGCCGCGCGTCCAGCCCGCGCAGGGGCAGGCGGTGTCGGTGCCGGAATCGGCGTTGAACCTGGCGATTGACGGCGGTCCGGCGCGGCAGGACGTCCGGCATCTGCTCGACGTCGCCGCGTTGCCGAGGGCAGGCGGCGGGCAGATCACCGCGGCGGTTCGCGACGGGCTCGGCGGGCGGCGGATCAGCGGGCGCGACATCTGCACGTATTACGACACCGAGCACGGGCGCTACCTGTTCTCGTTCTCCGAAACCGACGGCGGCGAGCGGTACGTGAACGTCGCGCCGGCCCGGTACGAAACGATGGTCGAGCGGGTGCGCGCGCTGCTCGATAATCTCGCCTGAACCTGGGTACCCCTGACAATCAGGATCTGTGAATCGCGTCGCAGGTGGCGAGCGCCACAAGGCGGTACGGTGCGGTTCCAGGTGCCGGTGACGCAGGAGGTCCGCGAAAGTGCCCGATCCGCTGTTCCCCGCAGTCGCCGCCGGATCCGGCAAGGAAGCGCTGCGCTTCGGCGACCGAAAACTCACCTACGCCGAACTCGGCGCGGTCGCCGGGGCGCTGGCCGCCGAGCTGCCGCGAGACCGCCGGGTCGCGGTGTGGGCGACGCCGACGCTGCACACCAGCGTCGCGGTGGTCGCCGCGTTGCTCGCCGGGGTTCCGGTGGTGCCGCTCAACCCCAAGATCGGCGAACGCGAACTCGGCCACATCCTCGCCGACAGCGAGCCCGCGCTGGTGCTCGCCGAGCCCGGCGTCGAACTGCCCGCCGCGCTCGACCTGCCGCGGCGCGACACTCCGCTGGAGGGCGACGGGAAGCCGCCGGCCGGCGAGCCGGATGCCGAAGCGCCCGCGTTCATCGTCTACACCTCCGGCACGACCGGTCCGCCCAAGGGTGTCGTACTCCCCCGCCGCGCGATCGCGACCACGCTCGACGCGCTCGAGGACGCCTGGCAATGGACGGCCGACGACGTGCTCGTCCACGGCCTCCCGCTGTTCCACGTCCACGGCCTGATCCTCGGAATCCTCGGTCCGCTGCGGCGCGGCGGCTCGGTCCGCCACCTCGGCCGGTTCTCCCTCGAAGGCGTCACCGGGGAACTAGCGAACGGCGCGACGATGCTGTTCGGCGTCCCGACGATGTACCACCGGATCGCCGAAGCGGTCGCGACCGACGAAGCCCTCGCCGACGCGCTCAAGTCCGCGCGGCTGCTGGTCTCCGGCTCGGCCGCGCTGCCGGTGCACGACCACCAGCGGATCACCGCCGCGACCGGACAACAGGTCGTGGAGCGCTACGGCATGACCGAAACCCTGATGAACACCAGCGTCCGCGCCGACGGCGAGCGCAAGCCGGGTTCGGTCGGCGTCCCGCTGGCCGGGGTCGACCTGCGGCTGGTCGACGAGTCCGGGGCCGCGGTCGAGGAGCCCGACGCGGTCGGCGAGATCCAGGTCCGCGGGCCGAATCTGTTCACCGAGTACCTCAACCGCCCGGACGCGACCGCCGCCGCGCTCGACGGCGGCTGGTTCCGCACCGGCGACATGGCCACCCTCGACCCCGACGGCTACGTCCGGATCGTCGGACGCAAGGCCACCGACCTGATCAAGAGCGGCGGCTACAAGATCGGCGCGGGCGAGATCGAGAACGCGCTGCTGGAACACCCGAACGTCGCCGAGGTCGCGGTGACCGGCGAACCGGACGACGACCTCGGCGAGCGGATCGTCGCGTGGGTCGTGCCGGACGGCGAACGCCCGACGGTCGAGCAACTCGCCGACCACGTGTCGAAGCTGCTCGCCCCGCACAAGCGGCCGCGCGTCGTGCGATACCTGGATGCGTTGCCGCGCAACGACATGGGCAAGGTCATGAAGCGAGCGCTGGGATGAGTACCTCCGCGCGCGAGCTGCTGGCCGGTCTTTCCACCGGGTTCACCGATCTGCCCGTCGCGGACACTCCGGCGGACGATCCGCTCGGCTGGCCGGGGTATCCGGAAGCTCGGGCCGCAGCCGCCGCGCGCACGGGCGAAACCGAATCGGTGGTCGTCGGGGAAGCCCGCGTCGGCGACGTGCCCACGGTGCTGATCGCCTGGGAGTTCGGCTTCCTCGGCGGTTCGATCGGACAGCAGACCGGCGACCGCGTCGAAACCGCCTTCGCGCACGCGAAAGAGCGTGGACTGCCCGTGGTTTCGCTGGTCGCGACGGGCGGCAGCCGGATGCAGCACGGCATGCGCGCGCTTTCCCAGCTCCAGCGAATCGCGCGCGCCGCCGCGGAAGCACGCGCGGCGGGCGTCCCGCAGATTTCCGTTCTCCGCGATCCGTCCACCGGCGGCGGCTGGGCGACGCTCGGTGCCGGTTCCGATGTCGTGTTGGGACTGCCAGACGCCCAAGTGGGCTTCGCTGGCTCGCGCGTACGGCCTGCGACGTCGCCCGCAGAGGCGTACACCGTCGAAGCGAAGCTTGAGTGGGGCCAGGTCGACCGTCTCGTTGAGACAGATGAACTGGGCGACGTACTCGCGCGATGGCTACGGCTGTTGGCTTCTCCGTCGACAGAGCCCGCTCCCCCGCCAAAAGCCCTTCGCAACGCCGCGCTGCCCGAAACCGGCTGGGACGCTGTACGAGCGGCGCGCGCCTCTTCGCGAGCGCGCGCACCCGAGTACCTCGACGCGTACTTCGACTGGCGAGAGAACGTACAAGGCGACCGTGCCGGTCACGTGGACGAAGGCGTCCAATGTGGCTTCGGCTGGCGAGACGGCCGCGCGATCGCGTACGCAGCACAGTGCGGCACCGCGACGCGCCCGGCAGGTTTCCGCACTGCGGCACGACTCGTGCGGCTGGCGTCCCGGCTAGGGATTCCGGTGCTGACTCTGGTGGACACTCCCGGCGCGGCGAACGACGCGGAAGCGGAAGAAGGCGGGATCGGGCCAGCGATCGCGGAGCTGTTCGAGGCGATCGCCACCGCCGCAGTGCCGGTCACGACGCTGGTGATCGGCGAGGGCGGTTCCGGTGGCGCGCTGGCTTTCGCCGCTGAAGGCACGACGTGGATCGCCCCGGACGCCTACTTCTCGGTCACTTCCCCGGAGGCCGCGGCGGCGATCCTGAAACGCCCGATGACCGACGTGCCTGCCGTGGCCGACCAGCTGCGGTTGCGTCCGCAGGACCTGGTCGGCCTCGGCCTGGCAGTCGGGATCGTCGAGTCCTAACGGGTCACGCCTCGACGGCGCGGACCCGCCACTTGCGCTGCGCGTAGGACGCGAGGGTGGCCGCTACAGCGACTCCCGCGGTTGCACAGCTTGCGATGGCCACGAATACTGCCGTCATTGCGGCTCCTCCTCACGGGTTGCGCGCGTCAAATGCCGTCGGCGAATCCGGATGATCCGCTGGCCGACGCGTGCGAGTTGATGGGGTTTTACAGGTATCTACCTGCTATAACGCATGCTCCCCGGTCTGCGTTACCTGCGCTACCCCCGAGCGGGAGTGAGACGTGTCACGTTAGGCTTTGGACCGCTCGCGGTAGGTGATGTCGGGGGCTCTGCGCAGTGAGTCCCGAAAACGCGAAGGGAGCGATGTGACAGAGGCAGCAGACGGGAGGGGGCCGTCGGGCGGCGCCACCGTCACGGACGACGCGACAATGCGCCGGGCGGTCGGCGCGGCCGCGGTCGGCAACATCACCGAGTGGTTCGATTTCGGGGTCTACGGCTACCTCTCCACGACCATCGAGGCACAGTTCTTCCCGCCCGGCAATCCCGCGCTGGCCCAGCTCGCGACGTTCGCGACCTTCGCGGTGGCGTTCCTGGTGCGTCCGCTCGGCGGCCTGTTCTTCGGCCCGCTCGGCGACAAGATCGGCCGGACCAAGGTGCTCGCGGTGACGGTCATCCTGATGGCGACCGGCACGTTCCTCATCGGACTGATCCCGTCGTACTCCTCGATCGGGCTGGCCGCGCCGATCCTGCTGGTGTGCGCGCGGGTCCTGCAGGGCTTCTCCACCGGCGGCGAGTACGC
Source organism: Amycolatopsis sp. La24 (assembly GCF_029087445.1). Classification (NCBI taxonomy): domain Bacteria; kingdom Bacillati; phylum Actinomycetota; class Actinomycetes; order Pseudonocardiales; family Pseudonocardiaceae; genus Amycolatopsis; species Amycolatopsis sp. La24. The sequence goes on along the minus strand of NZ_JARACH010000006.1, from coordinate 49,062 downwards.
CGGCGCGATGACGTTCATCGCCGAGTACAGCCCGGACCGCCGCCGCGGCTACTTCGGCAGCTTCCTGGAGTTCGGCACCTTCATCGGGTACGCGCTGGGCGCGACCGTCTCGTCGGTGCTGCCGCTGGTTTCGACGCCGGCCTTCATGGACACCTGGGGCTGGCGGATCCCGTTCATGGTGGCGCTTCCGCTCGGCATCGTCGGGGTCTACCTGCGGACGAAGCTCGAGGAGACGCCCGCCTTCCAGCAGCTGCTCGACGAGTCGGGCAAGCGCGAGGACGCCGAAGCCAAGCACGTGGTCCGCACGATCTTCGCGAAGTACTGGCCGACGATGCTGCTGGCCGGCGGGCTCGTGGTGACCTGGAACGTCACCAACTACATGCTCACCAGCTACATGCCGACCTATCTGAAGGACGACCGCACGATGTCCGCGAACGGCGGGCAGGCGATCTCGGCGACCGCGGCGGAATGGCTGCAGATCGGCGTGCTGTGGCTGGGCGTGCTGCTCATCCCGCTGCTCGGCAGGCTCAGCGACAAGGTCGGCCGCAAGCCGATCCTGTGGGTCGGCGCGGGCGGGCTGATCGTGCTCGGCCTTCCGATGGTGCTGCTGCTCAAGAGCGGGTCGCTGATCTCGGTGCTGCTCGGCCTGGTCCTGATGGGACTGCTGCTGATCTGCTTCTCCTCGACCTGCCCGTCGACGCTGCCCGCGTTGTTCCCGACCGAGGTCCGCTACGGCGGGCTGTCGATCTCGTTCAACATCTTCGTGTCCGCGTTCGCCGGGACGGTGTCGCTGGTGATGAGCGCGCTGGTGCTCGCGACCGGGGATCTCAAGTGGCCCGGGTACTACCTGATGATCGCCGGCGTGGTCGGTGTGATCACGCTGCTGAAGCTGAAGGAGACCGCGAAGAAGCCGTTGCCGGGGTCTTCTCCGTCGTTGTCCGCTTCGGAGGACGCGGCGGCCAGGGCCGGCCAGTAACCGCCTGACGAGCTGAGAAGGGCCCCTCGCGTTCGAGGGGCCCTTCTTGGCGTTCAGGCCGCTTGCAGCTCGTCGTGGCGGGTCAGGCCACGTCGGAGGAGTTCGCCGTCCAGGTGTTGCACTGCTGGGTGCGGTTCTTCGTCGCGCCCTGGCGCCACCAGGCGATGGAGTGCTCGTCGGTGCCGTGGTCGCGAGGACCGTCGCCGTGGTCCCCGCGGTCCTCGGAGTCCCAGGCCTCGTTGTAGATGTTGCGGTCGATCGACCCGCCCGCGCTCGACGACGCACCGAGGAACATGCCGGAGAAGCACTGCGCCTGCAGTTCCAGCCGGCGGGACAGCTCCAGCCCGGCGGCGGAGTCGGCGCCCGCGTCGTACCGCTGTTCGCTCATCGCATCCTCGACGCCGGACAGGTTCTGCACGTGGTGCCCGTATTCGTGGGCCAGCACCGCGAGGTAGATGCCGGGATGCGCGCCGTACTGCTCGATCTGGAGCTTGTCCATCGGCATGTAGATGGTCTCGTTCGTCGGGCAGTAGTAGGCGGCGAAATTGTCGCCGGACGAAGTGCACGGGCTTTGCATCTGGCCGGACTGCGCGACCACCAGGTTCGGACCCTCGAACGGAAGGCCCGCGTCGCCGAGCACCGGCGCCCACACCGTGTTCAGGCAGCGGATGCCGGACTGGAAGAACCGTTCCGCGCCTGCCCGGTCCGAACTCCATCGGCTGAGCGTGCACGCCACGTTCTGCAATCCGGCGTCGGCGCTGGCGAACAGCGGGTTCCGCGCGGTCTCCTTCACCGGTTGCGGGCCGCGGGGCGCCGGCGGGGCCTCGGACGCCGGTTCCGAGTCGCTGGTGGTTTCGCGGGTTTCCCTGGTTGTCGAGGCGGTGGTGGCCGAAGTGCTGCTTTCGGTGGTGTACCGGGTGGGCGACGTTTCCCTGGAGACCGGGGAATACGTCGGCGGCGGGGTGCTCGCCGCGTCGACGCGCTTGTCTTTGTGCACGGCCGCACCGAGCGCTGCCAGTCCCCCGACGACCAGCACGATCGCGCCGAGCACCGAGACCAGCACGATCACCCCGGCGTGCGATTTCTTCGGCGGTCGCCCAGCGCGGTAGCCGTCGAGCCGGGCGCCCGCACCGAATGCCGGCGCGGGCACACCAGGGGACGCGGCGAAGGGCCCCGGCGCCGGAGCGACCTGCGGCGGCGGCAACGGCGCGGCAGGCGGCGGCAACGGAACTGCCGGTCCGGCAGCGGGAAACGGCGGTCCGGGAGGGAACTGCGGTGCCGGCGGAACCGGCGGCCCGCCCGGAAACTGCTGTCCCGGCGGCATCCCCGGTCCCGCCGTTCCGCCGCCTGGCATCCCGGCGCCCGGCGGCATCCCGGGCGGCAGCGGCCGCGGCGGCGGGAGCGGGGCGGCTCCCGGCGGCACCGGATAAGGACCGCCTTGCGGTGGCCAGGTCATCGTTCCCCCTGCGATTGCGTGATTCGCGTAATCCGGCTTTTTTCACTGCCGGGGCACCCAGCCTAGCCGGTGTGCTCTAGGCTCTGCTGCCGTGGCGAGGAAATGGGTTTCCGCGGCGGCGATCGCGGCATTGGCGGTGCTATCCAGCGCGAGTCCGGCGGCGGCCTTCTCCGGAACCGGGCGGCATTCCGAGAATGCGCAAGCGTCCCCCGAAGCGACTGCGGAAATCGCACTTAAACTGTTGCGCGACGGCGGCTTCCAGGTCACCGAGAAGGTGACTGTCCCCGGCGGACAGCGGTTGGTGTCCACCTTGCCGTTGCGGCTGCCCGCCGACGACGGCCAGGACCTCCGCTACACGGTGCGGGACGCGAAGGCCACCGGCGGCGGCGCCGTCGCGCAGGCCGACGACCAGCTCACGCTCACCTTCGGCGCGGGCGAATCCACCGTCGTCTACACCCTCGCCGGCGCTCTCGCCGACCAGGGCGGCGGCCAGCAGGTGCACGCGCTCGTCGCGGGCGGCTTCGACCAGCCGGTGAAGGAAATCAAAGCGTCCTTCCTCGCCCCTGCCCGGCAGATGGCGCCGGTGACCTGTTCGATCGGCGCGAACCAGCCGTGCACGCTGGCCGAGGTCGACCACACCGGCGTGCTGCGGCTGCAGCAGAACGATTTGCCGCCGGGCGCGCGGATGGAACTGTCGGTCGGACTGCCGCCGGGAACCGCACCGGCGAATGCCGATTTCGTGCCGGCCAGCGCATTGGCGGCGGCATTCTCGCTCACCTTGCCATCCGTCATCGGCTTCGCCGTGGTTGCCGTTTTGCTGATTGCCGCCGCGCTATTCGTATGGCGGCGCCGAAAGCAGGACGAACTCGCGACCAGCACCGGCGATACCACAATTGAAGTCCTGTTGCGGGAAAACGGCCGAACTTGGTTCGCTTCTCCGGACGGGGTGCTTCCCGGGCAGATCGGCACCGTGATGGACGAGTCGGTGGACCCGGTGGACATCGCGGCCACCGTCGTCGATCTGGCGGTGCGGAATTACCTGTGGCTGGCCGAGCTTCCCGGTCCGGACTGGCAGATCTCCCGGCGGAACCCGCCGGACGAGCACCTGCGCGATTTCGAGCGGGTGGTCTACGAAACGCTGCTGCCGGAAGGAACCGACACCGTCCTGCTGTCCCGGCTGAGCGAACTCGACGCGGCGCCGATCCAGGACTCCATGTACCGGGACGTCGTTGCCAGCCAATGGTTCTCGCGTCGTCCGGACACCTCGCGCGGGGTGCTGGCACTGCCCGGCATCCTGCTGTTCGTGCTCGGCTTGGTCGCGACGGCGGTGCTTTCGTTCACCGTCGGGCACGCGCTGCTGGGCGTCGCGGTCGCGCTCGCCGGCCTGGGTGTCGCCGCGGCTCGCGCGCTGCTGCCGTCCCGCACCGCCCGCGGCCGCGCGGTCGCCGGCCAGATCCGCGGGCTGTTGCGCTACCTGCACCGGGTGCGCGCGGAAGACATCGAACGCCCAGCGGACCGCGAGATGGTGTTCTCCCGTTCTCTGCCGTACGCGGTGGTGCTCGGCGACACCGAACGCTGGCTCGGCGCGTTCGCCGACTTGGACCCGGACGCCGACGGCCAAGCCGGCCTCTCCTGGTACGGCGGCGTCGAACAGGACGACGACCTGCGTCGCTTCGGCCCCCGGCTGCTGGCCTTCCTGGCCGCGCTCAACCACGCGCTGACGAAGGAACCGTCGAAAACCGGGTCGTAGCGGAGTGCCGGACGGGAAGCGCTAGGCGGCTTGCAGCTCGTCGACCCGGGTGGTCCAGGAGCCGTGCGGTTCCAGCACGACGGTCCGGGTGTCGTCGTCGTGCCGGGTCAGGCGGACGACCAGGTGGTCCTCCGACAGCCGCTCCGCGCTGCCCTCGCCCCATTCGACGACCACGGCGGACGATTCCAGGTCGGTGTCCAGATCGAGGTCGTCCAATTGGGACAGATCGCCGCCGAGCCGGTACGCGTCCACGTGGATCAGCGGTACCCCGGCCGCCCCGGCGGCGTGCACCCGCGCCAGCACGAAGGTCGGCGAGCTGACTCGTCCGCCGACCCCGAGACCGTCCGCGATCCCTCGGGTCAGTGTCGTTTTCCCGGCCCCGAGCGGACCGTCCAGCAACACCACGTCGCCCGCGCGCAGGGCCGCGCCCAGCGTCCGCCCGAAGGCCATCGTGTCCTCGGGGGTTTCCAGAATCACTTTGTCCACCACCAGTTTCGCCGGTTCGGCGCGGCGCTGCCACCACAGCGCTGCAGCAGGTCGATGAGATGGCTGTTCACGAGCTCGGGCTGTTCGAGCTGCACCATGTGCCCGGCTCCGCGCACGCGCACCAGCTCGGCGTCCGGCAGCTCGGCGGCGATGCGCTCGGCGTGCGCGAACGGCGTGAAGCGGTCCGAATCGCCGCCGATGACCAGCACTTGCGCGTGGTTCAGCCCGGCCAGCACCGCGTAGCGGTTGTGGCTGCCGAGGGTGTCCACGAAGTTGATCAGACCGCGCACCGGCGTCACCGCGAGCATTTCGAGCATGAAGTCGACCAGGCGCGGCGAGACGTCGCGGCTGCCGAACGCGAGGCGGCGCACTGCCTGCCGGGTCAGCTGACCGCCCGCCGCGCGAACGAACTCCACCAACCCGGGTTGCCATCCAGCCAGCTCGCCGACGCCGCGCGTAAGCGGGTTGTACTTGGACAGCAACGGCCTCGGCAACCCGCGCGCGCCGACTTCGCCCGCCGCGGTCGCGATGAAGGCGACGCCGCATACGCGGTCCTCGAAGAGGTCTGGCCGTTGCGCCGCCAGCTCCATGATCACCATGCCGCCCATGGAATGTCCCATGAGGACGATCGGCCCTTCGGGCACCATCGCGCGCAGCACGCTGTCGAGGTCGTGCGCGAGCTGTTCGATCGTCGAGGTCTCCGTGGACGCTTCACCGGACAGACCGTGACCGCGATGGTCGAAGTAGACCTGCCGTACGCGCGGCAGCCGCAGCGAGGCGACGTCGCGGCGTTGGAAGTGCCACGAGCGCCGCGAAAGCGCGAAGCCGTGTACGCCGACGAGAGTCAGCTCCGGCTGCTCGCCGTCCTCAGGATCGATCTCCTCGACCGACAGCGGCGTACCGTCTTCAGCCGCGACAGTGGACGTCCGGTCCGGCTTCAACTCGCCTAGCGGCTCGTCGGCGAACGGGTCCTCGGTCGGTTTGCGTTGCTGCGACGCGACAACTGCCGCTGCCGCACCCGTCACTACCGCTCCGACTCCGCCGACGATCGCCCACAGTCGCGCCGAAGGAGTCACGCCCGCTCCCCCACGTACCGGCGGTGTACGCGTGGCCGGTACATCGAGGTGACGATTTCGTAGTCGATGGTGCCGATCTTGTCCGCCCATTCGCGCGCGGTCGGCTCTCCCGAACGGCCCGGTCCGAACAGCACGACCTCGTCGCCCACAGCGGGCACGTCCTCGTTGCCGACGTTGACCACGAGCTGGTCCATGCAGACCCGCCCGACGACCGGCCGTCGCTTCCCGCCGAGCCAGACGTCCATCCGGCCGGACAGCGTGCGCGGCACCCCGTCGGCGTATCCGGCGGGCACGAGCGCGAGCGTGGTGTCCTCGTGCGCGGTCCAGGTGTGTCCGTAGGAGACGGATTCGCCTGCCGCCAGCGGCTTGGTGAGCACCACGGTCGACCGGAAGGTCATCACCGGACGCAGGTCGTCGTCGGTGGGCACCGGGTTGAGGCCGTACATCGCGATGCCCGGGCGGACCATTTCGAAGTGCAGGTCCGGCCTCGTGAGCGTGGCGGCGGAGTTCGCCAGGTGCCGGATCGGGTCAAGACCGGCGGCGCGGGCCGCGTCGTAAGCCTCGGCGAACAGCTTCGCCTGGGCGTCGATCGACGCGTGCCCCAGCTCGTCAGCGCAGGCCAGATGCGACCAGATGGCCACGACCTCGACGCCGCGCGCCTTGGCCGCGGCTTCGACCAGCTCAGGCCAGGCAGCGGGCGGGCAGCCGTTGCGGCTCAGCCCGGTGTCGATCTTGAGGTGCACGCGGGCGCGCTTCCCGGCCCGCTCCGCGGCGGCGTCGACCCTGGCCAGCTCGCCGAGGGAGCTGACGCCGAGGTCGATGTCCGCCTCGATGCCGGGCGTGAAATCCAGCTCCGGCACGTCCAGCCAGCTGAACAGCCGCACGGACAGACCCGCGGCGCGCAGGTCGAGGGCTTCGCGCAGCGAGCAGGTGCCGAGCCAGCTCGCCCCGGCCTCGACCGCGGCGCGGCCGACGGGGACCGCGCCGTGGCCGTACCCGTCGGCCTTGACCACGCACATCACGGCCGCGCCGGGGGCCCGGGCGGCCAGCAAGGAAACGTTGTGGCGCACTGCGCCGAGATCGACCACGGTCTCGGCGTGCGGAGAACTGGCAGTCATAACGACTGCCAGTTTCCCACGCTATCGGCTCAGGAGAGACGCTGCCCGGACGTGCCGGAGAACACGTGCAGCTCGTCCGGACGGATTCGCAGGTGCAGGGTGTCGCCCATGCCGGGGGGCGTACGCGGGTCGACGCGGGCGACCACGTTGCGTGACGAACCCTCGGCGCTCTCCTCGACGCCGGCGCCGAGCTTGCCGTAGACGTAGGCGTCCGAGCCCAGCTCCTCGACCAGTTCGACCTTGATCGGCAGCGAGCCGGCGGTGTCGGTGGTGACCTCCAGCGACTCCGGGCGGAAACCGATGGTGACCGTGTCGCCGTCGGCCGCGGACCGGACCTCGGGCTTGAGCGGCACCTGCACGCCGCCGACCTCGGCGCCGTCCGCGGTGAGCTTCGCGGCGACCAGGTTCATCGCCGGGGAGCCGATGAAGCCCGCGACGAAAACGTTTGCGGGCCGGTCGTACAGGGCGCGCGGGGTGTCGCACTGCTGCAGCAGACCGTCCGACAGCACCGCGACGCGGTCACCCATCGTCATGGCCTCGACCTGGTCGTGGGTCACGTACACGGTGGTGACGCCGAGCCGGCGCTGCAGCGCGGCGATCTGCGTACGGGTCGAAACGCGCAGCTTCGCGTCGAGGTTCGACAGCGGCTCGTCCATGAGGAAGACCTGCGGCTCGCGCACGATCGCGCGGCCCATCGCGACGCGCTGGCGCTGACCGCCGGACAGCGCCTTCGGCTTGCGGTCCAGGTACTGCTCGATGTCCAGCAGCTTCGCCGCGTCGAGCACCTTCTGCTTGATCTCCGACGCGGGCCGCCCGGCGATCTTCAGCGCGAAGCCCATGTTCTGCGCGACCGTCATGTGCGGGTACAGCGCGTAGTTCTGGAACACCATCGCGATGTCGCGCGAACGCGGCGGCAGCTGGGTGACGTCGCGGTCGCCGATCCAGACCGCGCCGTCGTCGATGTCCTCCAGGCCCGCGAGCATCCGCAGCGCGGTGGACTTGCCCGAGCCCGACGGCCCGACCAGCACGAGGAACTCGCCGTCGGCGATCTCCAGGTCCAGCGCGTCGACCGCGGGACGCTCGGTCCCGGAGTAGCGCCGGGTCGCCTTGTCGTAGGTGATGCTGGCCATCGGTCAGTCCTCTCCCAATTTCGCGGAAACCCCGTGCGCGGCCTCGCGCGCCTCGAGGTGGCGTTGCTGGATCTCGATGCCCGCGGCGCGTAGTGCCCCGGTCGGCTCGCCCAGTTCGAGCCGGTTTTCGGTTCCGTGCCAGGTCGGCGGCTCAGCGGTGCCCGCGAGCGCCCAGGCGGCCTGCCGCGCGGCGCCGAGCGCGACGTACTCGCCGACCTCGGGGATCACGACGGGCAGGCCGAGCACGATCGGCGCGATCGCCCGCACCGCGGCGGACTGCGCGCCGCCGCCGATGAGCAGCACGCGCTTCACCGCCATGCCCTGCGCGCGCACCGCGTCGAGCCCGGCGGCCAACCCGCAGACCATGCCCTCGACAGTGGCCCGCGCGACGTTCTCCGGCGTCATGTTCGCCCTGGTCAGACCGTGCAGCGAACCGGTCGCGCCGGGCAGGTTCGGGGTGCGCTCGCCGTCGAGGTACGGCAGCAGCGTGAGCCCGCCCGCACCCGGTTCGGCGGACAGCGCGAGCCGGTCGAATTCGGCCAGGTCGACGCCGAGCATCGCCGCGCCCGCGGTGAGCACGCGCGCGGCGTTGAGGGCGGCGGTCAGCGGGAGGAACCGGCCGGTGGCGTCGGCGAATCCGGCGACCAGGCCGCTCGCGTCCGCCGCGCCGGTCTCGGTGACGCCGAAAACCGTGCCGCTGGTGCCGATCGAGATCACCGCGTCGCCCGGAGCCAGTTCGAGCGCGAGGGCGGCGGCCATGTTGTCGCCGGTGCCCGCGGAGACGAGCATGCCGTCGCTGGTGTGCCCGGCGACGTCGGACGGGCCGAGCACCGTCGGCAGATCCGGGGTGCGGCCGCCGAACGCGTGCGCGAGGACGTCGTGCCGGTAAGTGTTGTCCGTCGGCGAGAAATACCCGGTGCCGGAGGCGTCGCCGCGGTCGGTCACCGCGGTTTCCGGGCGACCGAGCAGCCGCCAGGTCAGCCAGTCGTGCGGCAGCAGGACGCGCGCGACGCGGTCGGCGTTCTCCGGTTCGTGCTCGGCGAGCCAGCGGAGCTTGGTGACGGTGAAGCTCGCGACCGGCACCAGCCCGACCGACTTCGCCCAGACACCGGGTCCGCCCAGTTCGTCGGTGAGGTCTTTGGCCGCCTGCGCGGAGCGGGTGTCGTTCCACAGCAACGCGGGCCGGACGACCTCGCCGGCCTCGTCGAGCGTGACCATGCCGTGCTGCTGCCCGCCGACGCCGATTGCCTTGACCCCGTCGAGGACGTCGCGAGTGGCGTCCGCAAACGCTTGCGCCCACGCTGCGGGGTCGACCTCGGTGCCGTCCGGATGCGGTGCGCGGCCCGTACGCACGACCTCGCCGGTGCGTGCGTCGCAGACCACGACCTTGGTCGACTGGGTCGACGAATCGACCCCGGCCACCAGCTCAGCTGTCATAGGGCTGCCCCTCCTCGACGTACTCCGCGGCCTCGACCGCCGTGCCTTCGTTCAGCGCCGCCTCGATCTCCTCGGTGGGAGTGGCTTCGCTGGTGATCAGGAGGTCGTAATCGCCGACAGTGCCGTGCGCGTACGTCGCGGTGCGGCCGAACTTCGAGTGGTCGAGCACCAGCACATTGCGGTTCGCGGCGCGCAGCACGGCCTTCTTCAGCTCGGCGTAGTCGCGGACCGGGTGGAACAGCCTGCCCACCGCGACCGCGCTCACCGAGACGAACGCGATGTCCACGCGAATGCGCTCGAGCAGCGCGAGCACGTCGGGACCGGAGCAGGAGTCGTACTCGGGGTGGTAATGCCCGCCGGCGAGGACCACGTCGACGCCGGTGCCCAGCAGCCGCGCGGCCTGCAGCGAGTTGGTGATGACGGTGAGGCGCTCGATCCGGGCCAGCCGCTCGACCAGCGGAAACAGCGTGGTGGAGTCGTCGACGAACACCGCCTGGCCGGGCTCGACCTGCTGGATCGCGAGATCCGCGAGGGCTTCCTTCTCGGCCGAGTGCAGCGTGAACCGGCTGGCGGTCTCCATGGTGAGCGCGGGATACGCCTCGACCTTGCCGCGCAGCTTCCGGAGCAACCGCTTGGCGGCGAGCTCGTCCAGGTCGCGGTGCATCGTCATGAGGCTCACGCCGAACCGCGCGGTGAGGTCGTCGATGCGGACTTCGCCCTGGTCAATGACGTAGTCGAGGATCTCCTGGCGCCGCTGCTCCACCGCGGCGTCGGACGGGCGCGTCTTCGGCCGTCCTGGCGTGTCTCGACTCACATCTTGTTCTTACCAGATATCGCGAGCCGAGTTAACACGTAACTCGATAACTCCTGGGTCACCTTCGCGGCGCCCCCATGGGTCTTCTCAGCTGCGTGCGGGGTGCTCGCCCTCGTTGACAGGTCTGGCGCGCGCTGGTCGCGGAGGTCGAGGTACGTGAGGGGAACCCTGAGGGAATCAGATTCCCTCAGGGTTCCCCTCACGTACCTTTCGCGGGCACCGAGCCACGCAGCTTGTCTCACCAGGCGATGCACCGCATCCCCTGGCCAGCAACGCTGCCGCGAACCCGCCACCACACCGCACTACTGAGAAGACCCCAATGCCACATTGGGGGAAGCTTTGGTCAGCGGGCGGTCGCGCGAACCAACCGCAGCGCGGCGGGAATGGCATCGACCAGACCGGACGCCGACGTCGGCACGTCATCGGCGGCGAGCGCCCCGGCCAGCGAATGCACCTGCGCGGCGGCCGCGGCGGCCAGCCACGGATCGAGCCCGGCGGCCAGCAGCGACCCGACCAGGCCGGTCAGCACGTCGCCGGAACCAGCGGTGGCCAGCCACGACCCGCGTGGGGTGTTCACCGCGACGCGGCCGTTCGGAGCGGCGACGACCGTGCAGTGGCCTTTCAACAGCACAACCGCGTCGTACTTCTTCGCCGCTTCCCGCGCCGCGGCGACCCGATCCGCGCCCGGGCGGCGGCCCATCAGGCGTTCGTACTCGCCGGCGTGCGGGGTGAGCACGAGCGGAGTGTCCGGGTCGCGGGCGTCGAGGACTTCGGGGGTGTTCGCGATGATCGTGGTGGCGTCGGCGTCCGCACAAACCGGGACGCCCTGGCCGAGGATGTGCCGCAGGATCTCGCGACCCTCGCCGCCGGTGCCGATGCCCGGGCCGACCACCCACGCCTGCACCCGGCCAGCGTCGGTGACAGAGCCGGTCGCGACGATCTCCGGCCAGCGCGAGCGCACGACGTCCGCGGCGTGTCCGGCGTAGCGGACCATGCCCGCCGTCGCGCGCACCGCGGAACCGGACGCGAGCACCGCCGCGCCGGGGTAGGTCGCCGATCCGGCCGCGATCCCGACTACGCCCTGGGTGTATTTGTCGTCCTCCGGACCGGGGATCGGCCACGCCTCGGCGACGTCGGCCAGGTCAAGGCGCTGCAGATCCGGCTCGTCCAGCCAGGGCCGCAGGCCGATGTCCACCAGCACGACCTCGCCGCATTCCTCCGGGGCCAGCACGTGCGCGGGCTTGAGCGCCCCGAAAGTGACCGTGCGCGCGGCGGTGACGTGTGGACCGTCGACCGCACCGGTGTCCGGATCGACGCCGCTCGGCAGATCCACCGCCACCACCGGCGCTTCGATCCGCGCGACCAGCTCGGCCGCTTCCGGACGCAACGGGCCGCGAGCCGAAATGCCGACGATGCCGTCCACGACGACGTCCGCCCGTTCGATCCACTGTGGACTGTCCGCTATGGACACCACCCGACCGCCGGATCGCCGCAGCGCGGCCAATCCCGCCGGATGAGCCTTCTCCGGCTTCAGCAATACCGCGGCCACCGCAACCCCGCGCCGACGCAGGAAAGCGCCAGCCCACAACGCATCGCCGCCATTGTTGCCCGAGCCGACCAGCAGCACCACCCGCCGACCGGAGACACCGCCGGTGTCCTCGGCCAGCAACCCGGCCACCTCGGCAGCGAGGCCGAAGGAGGCGCGACGCATCAGCTCGCCGTCCGGAGTGCGCGCGAGCAGCAGGTCCTCCGCCGCGCGAATCCGTTCTGTAGTCCAGATTCCCTGCACGGCGGCGGCTCCCTACTCCACGGTGACGGACTTCGCCAGGTTACGCGGCTTGTCGATGTCGTACCCGCGCGAACTCGCGATCTCCGCGGCCAGCACCTGCAGCGGAACGGTGGAAACCAGCGGCTGCAGCAGCGTCGGCACCGCGGGCACCTCGATGAGTTCGTCGGCGAACGGGCGCACGGTCTCGTCGCCCTCCTCGGCGATCACGATCGTGCGCGCACCCCGCGCCTGGATCTCGCTGATGTTCGACACCAGCTTCGAGTGCAGCACCGCGCGGCCCTTCGGCGACGGCATCACGACGACGACCGGCAGGCCCTCCTCGATCAGCGCGATCGGACCGTGCTTCAGCTCGCCCGCCGCGAAACCCTCCGCGTGCATGTACGCGAGTTCCTTCAGCTTCAACGCGCCTTCCAGCGCCACCGGGAACCCGACGTGGCGGCCGAGGAACAGCACCGCGCGCGAGTCGGAGATGCGCCGCGCGATCTCGCGCGTCGGCTCCACAGTGGACAGCACCTTCTGCACCGCGGCCGGCATCGCTTCCAGCTCGGCGAACTCGCGGGCGACCTCGTCCGGGTACTTCGTGCCGCGTGCCTGCGCCAGCGCGAGGCCGACGAGGTAGTTCGCGGCGATCTGCGCGAGGAACGCCTTGGTCGACGCGACCCCGATCTCCGGCCCGGCGTGCGTGTACAGCACGGCGTCGGACTCGCGCGGAATCTGCGCGCCGTTGGTGTTGCAGACCGCGAGCACGCGGGCCTTCTGCTCGCGCGCGTGCCGCACGGCTTCGAGGGTGTCCGCGGTCTCGCCGGACTGGGAGACGGCGACGACGAGCGTGTCGCGGTCGAGAACCGGGTCGCGGTAGCGGAACTCCGAGGCCAGCTCCACCTCGACCGGCAGCCGGCACCAGTGCTCGATGGCGTACTTCGCGACGAGCCCGGAGTGATACGCCGAACCGCAGGCGATGACGAAGACCTTGTCGACGTCGCGCAGGTCCTGGTCGGAAATGCGCTGCTCGTCGAGGATGATCCGGCCGGCCTCGAAGTGCCCGCGCAGCGTGTTCGCCAGCGCCTCCGGCTGCTCCTCGATCTCCTTGAGCATGAAGTACTCGTGGCCGCCCTTCTCGGCGGCCGACAGGTCCCAGTCGACGGTGAACGGCTTGGCCTGCGCGGCGTCGCCGTGGAAGTCGGTGACCTGGTAGCCGTCGCGGGTGATGACGACCAGCTGGTCCTGCCCCAGTTCGACGGCCTCGCGGGTGTGCTCGATGAACGCCGCGACGTCGGACGCGACGAAGTGCTCGCCCTCGCCGACCCCGACCACCAGCGGCGACGACCGGCGCGCGGCGACGATCGTGTCCGGCTCGTCCGCGTGCGTCACGACGAGGGTGAACGCGCCCTCCAGCCGTCGGCACACCGCGGCGACGCTGGCCGGCAGGTCGCCCTTGGTGTCGCCCTCCGCGTAGGCGAGGGAAACCAGGTGCGCGGCGGTTTCGGTGTCGGTGTCGCTGGCCATCTCGATGCCCGCGGCCTCGAGCTCGGCGCGCAACGCGGCGAAGTTCTCGATGATCCCGTTGTGCACCACCGCGACGCGGCCGGTGGTGTCCCGGTGCGGATGCGAGTTGCGGTCGATCGGAGCCCCGTGCGTGGCCCAGCGGGTGTGGCCCATGCCCGCGGTGCCCTCGAACGCGTCGCGGCCGACCTCGTCGAGCCGGGCCTCCAGGTTGGCCAGCCGGCCGGCCTTGCGCTCGACGGTCAGCGCGCCGGCACCGTCCAGCACCGCCACGCCCGCCGAGTCGTAACCCCGGTATTCCATGCGGCGGAGCCCACCGAGCACGACGTCCAGAGCCGGGCGGTGTCCGACGTATCCCACGATTCCACACACGCGAACTAGCGTAACGAGACAAGTCCAGTCCCCTACTCCGGTCCCTAGAGCGGGGTTTTCAATGCCGCTGAGCTGGGCGGGCGACATCCCGGACAACCGTTGACCGGGTCTTCGCGCAGTGTGGCGGCCGACCCCTAAACCGATCGGGGTGGCGCACCGGGCCGGGGAGGGGCACGGGCAGTAAGGTCACGCGCATGGCCAGCAAGCCCAAGCAGCTGCTCACGGAGCTGTCCCACCCGGGACCCCACGAGGTTGTGCGCGGCAACCTCGCCCTGGTCGGACTGCCCGGCGTCGTGTTCACCCCGCGCCAAGGCCTTGGCCTGCCCGCCATCGCGTTCGGGCACGGCTGGATGCAGCCGACCACCCGCTACCGGCAACTCCTGCACCACCTCGCGAGCTGGGGCGTGGTCGCCGCGGCCCCCGCCACCCAGCTCGGCCCGCTCCCGTCGCACCGCCTGCTGGCCGGCGACCTGCTGACGACGCTCGACATCGTCACCACGGTCCGCCTCGGCCCGGACGGCATCAGCGTCGACCCGGAGAAACTGGGCCTGGCAGGCCACTCCACCGGCGGCGGTTCGGCAGTGCTGGCAGCCGCCCAGTCCGCCGGAGCAGGCGACGACGCCCGCCCGAAGGTCCGCGCAGTGGCGACGGTAGCCGCGGCACAGACCTTCCCGCCCGCGACGGATGCCGCGAAGCTGATCAGCGCCCCCGGCCTGCACCTGGCCGTGGACGGCGACCTGGTCGCCCCGGCAGTCGGCCACGCGGACGCGATCGCCCAGGCGTGGGCCGGTCCGGTGCAACTGCGGACGCTGGCGAAGTCCTCCCACCTCGCGGTGACCGAGGGTCGGCACTGGAGCCAGCTGCTGCTGCAAGGCAAACCGCAGCGGGCGACTCAGCAGCTGACGAAGGCGCTGTTCACTGCGTTCTTTCTCACGCATTTGACCGGGACGGACAAGTACCTGCCGCTGCTGGACGCGGATGTGAAGCGAGCGCCGATCGAGGTTCCGGAGGACGAGGAACCGGCTGCCTGATCAGGTAGCCAACCAGTCGGTGTTCGTGAAGTCGTCCTCGTCGTGGTGCACGCCGCGACGATGCCGCCCCGACGGAGCCGCGGGCGGCGCCGGAACGGGAGCCGGCGGAGGCGTGCTCGGCCGCTGCGGAGCAGGCTCGGCCGCCGGGTAGTCCACGCGACGTTCCTTCTCCGCTTCGTCGTCTTCGAAACCGAAGCTGACCTCGCCCTTGGCCTTGTCGCCGACCGTCGACTCCATCACCCAACCGCCGGCCTTCGCCGCGCGACGAGCGCTCTCCTGCACGCGGACGATCACCTGGCCGACGGTGCGCAACTGCTTGTCGCTGGCCTCTTTGCTTTCCTTGAGGTCTTTGCGGACCCGGCTGCCGATCAACGCGAGCCGTTCCTCCGCCTCGCGTTCGATCTGAGCCATCTTGTGGCGGAATCCCGCCCCCAGGTCTTCGCTGCTCACCGCGTCCTCCCCCGTCCTAACGGCCAGGCTGATCGTCGTCGAGCAACGACCCGCTGATCCGGTTCGAGTTGGACTGCGAACCGAAAAGACCGCCGTCGACCCGGTACGCGCTCGACGAACGTTCCTGCTCCTGCCCGCCGCCCGGCGCGTTGCCGAGCCCGCCCATCATGCCCCCGCCCATCATGGCCGGAGTTCCGGAACCGGTCGCGTCGTGGTGCACCGGCGCGGTGCCGAGCTGCGAGGTGTCGGTCGGCGGAGCGTCGCCTGCCGAAGCGGCCATCGGGTCGGCGGTGTCGCCGAGGCCGTCGTGCGGAACGGTGCCGATGCCGGGGTCGGAGGAGAACGGGTCGAGCACCGATTGGGCGGTAGTCGACTCGTCCGGTCCCGACGCCGCCGCGGCGGGCGCGCTCGCTGGCTCGTGAGTCACCGGCAGTTCGTGCGACGGCGGCTCGCCCGGGACGATCCGGTGCTCCTGCGCAGCGGGCTGGTCAGGAGCAGCCTGGTGGCTCTGCGCAGCGGGCTGCTCGGGAACGACCTGGTGGCCCTGTGCGGCGACCTGGTCCGGGACAGCCTGGTTCGCGGCAGCGGCGACCGGCTGGCCCGCTGCTGCCGCTGCGTCCGGCACCGGCGTTCCGGGAGGCGTCGGTCCGCCCGGCGTGGCCTGCCCCCCGACCGCGGCTCCACCGCCGGCGGTGTGGCCGCTGGGGTTGAGCGCACCGTCGTCACCGAGGGTGTACTTCGTGGGATGGCCCGAGCCGTCGTCGATCGTCACGACCGTCGGGCCGTCGGCTCCAGACGGCCGTTCGGCCACGATCGACAGCTTGCCGTCCTGGATGTGGATCTTGCCGTCCGGACCCGGCTGGTACTTCTGCGCGCCGTCCTGGTTCTTCGCGGCGTCCTGGCCCGGGGCTCCGTCGTGGCCCTGGCCGGTCCCTTGCGCACCGTCGTGGCTTTGCGCACCGTCGTGGCCCTGCGGTCCGAACCCGGTCGCCGGGTCCGGGTGCTGCTGCCCGGGCACCGGAGTCCCCGGCGGCTGCGTCGCGTCCGGCTTTGCCTGGTCGCCGAAGTCGAGGTCGTAGGTCTTCTGCTTGCCCGTGCCGTCGTCGACGCTGATCCCCATGTGCCCGTCCTTGCCGGGTTCGGACATGGAGATCTTGTGCCCGTCGTGCTCGACGGTCATCGTCTCGGGCTCTTCGGGCTTGAGCGCCGCGCCCGTCTTCGGATCGATCGGATACGGCTGCCCGGTCTTCGGATCGACCTCGAGCGGCTGGTGAGTGACCGGGTTGAGCCCCTCCGCAGACTGCGGCTGGGTTTGCGGAGTCTCCGGCATCTTGGGCGTCTGCGCTGCGGCCGGGGTCGGCCCGGAGCCGCCGGTGCTCGGCATTCCCGAGTCCTTGCCACCGCCGCCGGAGGACGACGGCGTGGTCTGCTGGCCGCCCCCGTCGGACTGCTTGCCGCCGCCCTGGTCAGCGGGCTTCGACGACGTGGTGAAGAGATCCTCGCGAGCCTTGCCCAGCGAAGCGCCCAGCTCGTTCCACACCTGGTCGACGCTCGTGCGCGTGTGCTCGCAGACCTGCTGCCAGTTCGTGACGTGCTTGTCCATGAACCCGCAGAACCCGGCGAGCCACTTCTTGGCCCACTCCTGCCCGGCGTCCTTGGTGTCGTCGCCGAGGTCGCACTTGTCTCCGTTGACGGTGTTCTTCAAGTCTTCGGGCATGAACCGGACGAAGTGCTTGAAGTCGTCGTCGCTCGCGTTGCGGCCCATCTCGGCGACCCGGATCAACCGATCGATGTCGCCGGGCGAGAACTGCCCCTTGGTGGGGTACTCGGTGATGTAGTACTCCTGCAGCCACTGGCATTTCGCCCGGATCAGCTTCGCGATCGAGGCGATGCTGCGGTCGATCAGGCCCGCCCCGTCCTTCAGGGTCTGCTCGACGGCCTTGGTGCCGTCGGTGATCCCCTTCCAGGACTGCTGAGCCGAATCCCGCGCGTTGCCCGACCAGTTGGCGAACACGGTCGCCATCCGGTTGTCCTGGTCGGCTGCGGCGTCCACAATGGACGCGTTGACATCCGTCAATTCCTTGGCAGCGGCCTTGAATTTGTCGAACGGGATGTCCCGCTGCTCGTCGAACGGGTCGCCGACGTGCGGCTGGAACGGGTGCTCCGGCAGGTTCTGCGCGACGAGACCGCGGGCGCGGTTGTAGAGCGGCAGCAGGTTCCGGAACGGCTGCAGACCCGAGACGCCGAGGTCGAGGATCTCGTTGGAGTTCGCGACACCCGGGTCGGTGTCAGTGTTCTTAGCCCCTTGGTCCTTCAGCTTCTGCTTGTCGCCGTCGACCGCCTGCTGCTGCTTGTCCTGCGCCGCCTTCGCGCCTTTGTCGGCGTCGCCCTTCGCCATGCTGTACCACTTGTCGACGTCGCCAGCGCTCGACGTCTCCCAGTCCATATCCCCTTCGGAGATGTTGAACCGTTTCTTGTAGAAGTCCCGCCAGTGGTTGCGGTCCTCGTCCCCTTGGAAGCCGTAACTCTGCGCGTCGCCCTCTTCTTCTTCGTCCTCGACGTAGTCGAAGTAGCGAAGCGCCAGACCCCGTTTGGTGTTATCGGGAACGCTGGGGTCGTTCATCAACTGCTGGAACTCTTGGAAGGACGGGATAGTCCCGTTGCGCTCGGCCATCAGCGTTTGCCGCTCTTCGTGATGGAGTCCGAGCTGCTCGCCTCGTTGGCGGTGTACTTCTTGCTCGCCGACCCGAGGTTGTTCCCGAAGTCCTCAGACGCCTTCACGTAGCTGTCGACGCATTTGCCGACCGCTTCGATGCCGGTCTTGTACAGCTGGAACGAGCCGTGGTGCTTGCGCCCGAAGTCCGCCTCGGTGATCTGCATCTGCTTCAACGCGGGCAGCGTCGTCTGCAGACGGTCCTTCGCCGCGTCCCGGACAAATCCGCCCGCCGTTTCCAGCATCTGCGGATCGACGTTCTGTCGGTTCCCCACGCTCGCCCCTCCTCGACTGCCGAGTTCTTCCGGACCTTGGACGCACGGAAGCCGTCGGCGGTGCCGGACACTCGTCTACGGAATGTACCCGGAGAGTGACGAGGGGCGCAGCGATTCGGGCAGTTCGGTCAGGAGACCGCGGACACGACCCCAGCCAGCCGGTCCGCCGCGGCCTGGGCCGTGGCGTGGGCCGGGGCTTCGACCATGACCCGCACCAGCTGTTCGGTTCCCGACGGGCGCAGCAGAACCCGCCCCTCCTCGCCGAGTTCCGCTTCGACCTCGCCGACCGCGTCGCGGACCTCGGCGGAGCCTGCCACCGCCGCTTTGTCCGCGACCGGGACGTTGACCAGGACCTGCGGCAGCCGGTTCATCACCGCGGCCAGTTCTGCGAGCGGTTTGCCCGTCGCGGCCATCCGGGCCATCAGGCGCATCGCGGTCAGGAGGCCGTCGCCGGTGGTGGCGTGGGCGGGGAGGACCACGTGGCCGGACTGTTCGCCGCCGAGGGCCAGGCCCGAGGCGCGCAGTTCCTCCAGCACGTAGCGGTCACCCACCGCGGTCGTGACGACCGTGATGCCGTGTGCCTTCATCGCCAGGTGCAGGCCGAGGTTGCTCATCACAGTCGCGACCAGGGTGTCCTTCACCAGCGCACCCTCTTCGGCCAGCGCCAGCGCCAGGACGGCCATGATCTGGTCGCCGTCCACCAGTTCGCCCGCGGCGTCGACCGCCACGCAGCGGTCGGCGTCTCCGTCGTGGCCGATCCCGAGGTCGGCACCGTGTTCGACGACTGCCGCGCGCAGCAGGTCAGGGTGGTTTGAGCCACAGCTGTCGTTGATGTTGATGCCGTCCGGCTCCGCGTGCAGGGCCACGACCTCGGCGCCTGCCCGGCGGTACGCCTCCGGGGCGGCCGCGGACGACGCGCCGTTCGCGCAGTCCACCACGACCTTCAGGCCGGCCAGCGGATGCGGCGTCGCGGCGACCAGGTGCTCGATGTACTTGTCGAGCGCGTCCGGGACGTCGGTGACGCGGCCGACCCCGTCGCCGGTCGGGCGGGTGACGCCGGTCGCGTCGAGGCCGGATTCGATCTCGTCCTCGATGCTGTCCGGCAGTTTGTGCCCGCCGGCGGCGAAGAGCTTGATGCCGTTGTCCGGCATGGGGTTGTGCGAGGCGGAGATCATCACGCCGAGGTCCGCTTCCAGCGCACCGACGAGGTACGCGACGGCGGGCGTCGGCAGCACGCCGAGCCGCAGGACGTCCGCACCGGCCGACGCGAGGCCCGCCACCACGGCGGCCTCCAGCATCTCGCCGCTGGCGCGCGGGTCGCGGCCGACCACGGCCACCGGACGGTGCGAACGGTCGTGCGCCGCCAGCACTCGGGCGGCGCTCGCCGCGACCGACAGGGCCAGCTCCGGGGACAGGTCGGCATTGGCCAGACCGCGTACCCCGTCGGTGCCGAACAGTCGAGCCATCTGATCCCTCTCCTCGAACTGCAAGACCGGAAGTCTAGCCCCGAGACGCGACCGCCCAGCTGAAGACAGGGGTGACGGGGCAGAAAACGCAACCGGCGGCACACGAGGTGAGACCTACGTGCGCCGCCGGGGTCCAGGGGCTTGCCCCTGGCGGGGGCTTGGGGGTTCGACCCCCAATGTGATCGCGGAGCGAGCCCGGCGAAGCGCCGTCAGGCGCGAGCAGGGTTCGCCCACGAACGAAGCATCAGCGCTTGGAGTACTGCGGGGCCTTGCGGGCCTTCTTGAGGCCGTACTTCTTCCGCTCCGTGGCGCGCGCGTCACGGGTCAGGAAGCCGGCCTTCTTCAGGGCCGGGCGGTCGTCGGCGTCGACCTCGACCAGCGCACGGGCGATGGCGAGACGCAGCGCGCCCGCCTGGCCCGAGATCCCGCCGCCCTTGAGGTTGGCGAAGATGTCGAAGGAGTCCGGCTTCTCGACGGTGACGAGCGGCTCCTTGATGAGCTGCTGGTGCACCTTGTTCGGGAAGTACTGCTCGAGCGACTTGCCGTTGAGCTTGAACTCACCGGTACCCGGCACGACGCGGACGCGGACCACGGCCTCCTTGCGGCGGCCGACCGTCTGCGCGTTGCCACCGGCGGCACGCGACGGGCGCGGGGCGGCGGCGGACTCGCTGGTCGCCACGGCCTCGGCGGGGGTCTCGGTCGAAGCGACGACCTCGGTCTCGGTGCTGGTCAACTGTTCCTCACTCACTGCGCGACCTGCGCGATCTTGGTGATCTCGCGCGCCTGCGGCTGCTGCGCGGCGTGCGGGTGCTGCGGGCCGGCGTACACCTTCAGCTTCTTGGCCATGGCGCGGCCGAGCTTGTTCTTCGGCAGCATGCCCTTGACCACCTTCTCAACGAGGTGCTCAGGCTTGGTGTCGAGCAGCTCGCCGAAGGAGCGCTTCCGCAGACCGCCGGGGTAACCGCTGTGCCGGTACGCGAACTTCTGCTCGCGCTTGTTACCGGTGAGAGCGACCTTCTCGGCGTTGACGATGATGACGAAGTCACCGGTGTCCACGTGCGGGGCGTAGGTCGGCTTGTGCTTGCCGCGCAGCAGCGTGGCGACCTCGGTCGCGAGCCGTCCGAGCACGACATCCTCGGCGTCGATCACGTGCCAGGCACGAGTGACGTCGCCGGGCTTGGGGCTGTACGTGGGCAAGGGTCTACCTCGTCGTCATTGCGTGTGGGTAATGTGCGGGCCGAGCGCTGACGCGCCGCAACGCACAACGACATATGAAGATACCCCTGTGGTCCCGCCTCTTGTGCAGCGGGGGTGCGAAGGCGCCTCGTCGGCCGGTCACAGCGTACCCGACCGGTTCCCGGAACCACCACGCCGCCGCGCGGGTCGAACCAGGATGAGACGATTCCGACGCGCGGACGCGCGAGCACGACGAGCACCTGGGGACAGCAGTTGAAGACACGAGCGAGGACGATCCGAGCCGCACGGACAGCGGGAGCCGTCGCCGCCGTGCTGGCTCTCGCGGCCGCGTGCGGGCAGGCCCGCGCCGGCACCGCGCTGCCCGACGGCGACCAGGCCGCCGCGTACGTCGGCGCGAAGTTCGAGAAGGCCATGTCGAAGCTCGCGGACACGATCGTCGAGCCGCGCAATGTGACCAACTCCGCGGACCGGTACTTCAAGTTCGACGACAAGTACCTGCACAACATCGTCACCTCCGCGCGCACCGGCAGCCCGGAGAGCCGGATCGTGCACAACCGGTCGCAGAAGAACCCCAACGAGTTCCTCGACTCGTTCACCCCGGCCGACGGCGCCGTCGAGTACCTCTACCTCGGCCCGGCCTACAAAACGCTCGCGCCGACACCGTGGGTGTCGATGCCCAAGCCGGAGGCCGGGCTCGTCCAGCCGTGCGCGTGGGGCGGGGTGCAGATCGCGTGCAAGATGGGCGACGCGGTCGACAGCGCGTACAAGGCGGACAAGAAAGCGCTGCGCGGCGCCAAGAGCTCCGCGGACGGCACCGAGCAGCTGACCGTGAACGTGCCGTTCCCGATCTTCCTCGACCGGCGCGTCGAACTGCTCCCGGACAAGGTGCTCAACCAGGTCGGGCCGGAACTGCGCAAGGCCGTCGTGCCGAGCACGATCACGCTCAAGCCGGACGGCTCGCTCGCCGCGTTCACCATGGGAGCCAAGTTCGAGGGCGACGGGCACAAGGTCGAACTGCGCTACGAGTTCAAGTTCACCGGAGAGGCCACCTCCTCGGACCTGCCGACGGTGCCGGACGCCTCGCAGGTCACCGTCCTCGCGGACGACGCGGCCAAACAGGACTTCTACCGCAGGCTCGGCGAACTGCAGGGTCGCTGATGCGCGCCCTTCCGCCGATCGATCTCCGAGGTGAGCACTGATGACCCAGCCTCCCGACCAGTACCCGCAGGGGCAGCCGCAGTGGTGGCAGCCGGGGACGAACGCGCCGCAGCAGCCGGGTTATCCGTCCGGAGTGGACAGTTCCGGCCAGCAAGGGCAGTGGGCGCAACCTCCGGCGCAGCAACAGTTTCCGCAGGGGCAGTACCCGCCGGGACAGTATCCGCAGCAGGGTTATCCGGCCCAGCCCTACGGTCAGCCGCAGAGCCAGTCGACCCCGGCGCAGCAGCCGCCGGGAGGAAACCCTTACGGCGGCGGGTTCCAGCCGTCCGAATACGGCGGGCTCGGCGCGTTTTCCGCTGCCAAGCCGGGAAAACCGCGGTCGAAGAAACCGTTCCTGATCGCCGGAGCGGTCGTCGTGGTGCTCGCCGCGGCGGGCGGGATCGCGTGGGCGACCGGAGTGTTCCGCGGGGACACCCTTGACCAGAAGTCGTTGCAGGAAGGCGTTTCCCGAGTTCTCAACGAGAGCTACGGCGAGCCGGACGTGAAGAACGTCGCTTGTCCCTCCGGCCAGACGATCGAGAACGGCACCACTTTCGACTGCACGGTGCAGGTCGGCGGACAGCCGAAGAAGGTCACCGTGCGCGTGCTTAACGACAAGCCAGAATATTCCGTCGGCGCTCCGCACTGAGCGGCGAGAGTCGTTCCGGAACCGGAGCTTTCAGCCCGGGCAGCGCACTCGACGGCGGGCAGAATATTCCATCGCCCCCCGGCGAAAGCCTTTCCCGAAAACGAAAACGGCGGGCCGACACCCGAAGGTGCCTGGCCCGCCGTGGTTTCGGAGCGTGGCTCAGAACAGGTTCTGCACCGAGCGGTCCGTCGCCGTGTAGCCGTCCGCGATCTGCGGCAGCACAGCGGCGATCTGCGCGAGAAGCTGACCGAACTCCTCGAACTTCTGGTTCCACTCGTTCTGGGCCTGGTGGTACTGGTCCTTCGCTTCACCGGTCCAGCTGTTGGTCAGCGGAGCGAGGTCGCTCTGCAGGTTGTCGAAGAGGGTGCGCAGCTCGCCACCGGTGGCGGTGCAGTCCTCAGCGGCGCGGTGGATGGTACCCGGATCAACAACAATGCGGCCGTCAGGCATGTCGAACTCCTGTCAGAAGAAAGAATGAAAGATGGAGGCGAATCTGGAACGGAAAAGAACTGGATCAGCCGAGAACGCCGAAGCCCTTGTTGAGCGAGTTGATGTGCTCGTGCTGAGCCGCTTCGCTCTTGGCGTAGGTGGATCCCGCTTCCTGGAGCAGCTCACCGATGCGGTGCAGCGCGTCGTTCAGGCCGCGACCGCAGTCGTCAAAGCGGCGCATGACGTTGTCGAAGGCACGCTGGGCGTCGCCTTCCCAGCCCGCGCGGGTCGCTTCGATGTTGGAGCGCAGGTCGCTCAGGTTCTTGTTCATCCGGCTGGTCGCGTCGACGACGCGCCCTTCCGCCGCGGTGAATTCCTTCGGATCCCCAGTGAAACCGCCAGCAGCCATGGGAGCTACCCCCTTCGTCAGTGGTTGTGCGCGCCGGCTGGTGTTTCCGGCACTGCACCTACGACGAAGACATTGCCAGTTCGGTTCACACTTGTCGCGACTTCTTCGCAAGTAGTTGCTTGCGTGAACGCGCCATCAGGGAACCGGTCGGCAACGGCCGGGTGAACGGCGTGCCGGCGACCCCGAAAAAACCTTGTCCACCAGCGTGGTTAGCACACGCACAGCCGGTTCCCGGAAACTTTCAGGAGTCCCGGCTCATGATTCGCGACTGCGAAAAGTCCTCGTCCTCTTCACTCGTCCGTGTCTGTTCGGGCGGAATCTCCGGACGAAGGGGAACCGGCTCGGGCGCGACGGGCTCGGCCGGCATCGGCAATCCGCGGGCCGCGCGGAACCGGCGGGCCGCCCCGCGCAACGCGGACGGCGCGGGTTCCGCGGCGCCGGAAAGCCGCCGCCTGCCGAACTCCTTCAGCAATTCCCGGTTCTCATTGCGGTGCCGTTCGCTGCGCGCGAGCGCGGTGCCCGCGACGCGGCGCGAGAAGGTGACGGCGTCCTGTCCGGCTCGGGTGAAGGCCGCCGGCGCGGATTCCGGAACGGAGGCCACGTGCGCTCCTTCAGCTGGTGATCTTCAGCGTGCGCACGACTTGCTCGCACGCGGCGTCGACGCGCTGCTGCACCGCGGGTGATTGGTACTGGCAGCCGACGTGCACGCGGATCCGGCCCTGCACGAGCACATACCAGCGGACGGTAATCCGTTCCGGTTTGCTCTCGACGTAGCCGATCACGTTCCGGCCACCGTAAGTCAGATCAGGCTGGAACGCAGTGTAGTTCGCGTTTCCGCTGACCCCGGACCGCAAGGCGTCGACGAGTTTCTGCCGGTCGGCCGTCGCGTCGTAGTCCATCACGAACTCCTGCGCGAGCACGAGATCGTTGCCTTTGGCGGCGTCCTGCGGGTGCAGGATGACCTGCCGGTCGGCGACCTCGTCGGTGGTCTGGATCCAGTCGTTGGGCGCGACGAGGCTGAAGTCGTACTGGGAGAACGAACGGCCTTGATCGGAGCTGTCTCCGCTGCTGACGAAGTAGACGACTCCGCCTGCGATCAGCGCCACGACCGCCACCGCCGCGGTGATCAACCACAGCCGACGGCGTTTCTTCGCCTTTTCGCCGGAGTCGCCCGCGGCGTCCGCGCCGGGAGCGGTGAACCCGCCGTTCGCGGAACTGTTCTGTCCCAACGAGTTCTTGCCCGGTCCAGTCTGCAATGGACTCGGACCGGCGGGCACCGCGACGCCGAACGGCGCGCTTTGCGGTCCCCTGGCCGCATCGGCGGGCGAGAACCCGCGCGGCGGCAACGGCTGCGCCGGAGCGCTCCGCGGCGGCGCGTTCAGTGCGTTCGGCGCCGGCGGCGGACCACGGCGGATCGGCGCGTCTCCCCGGACGATCTCGGTGCGGTGCTCGGAGTGCCCCGGGATCGACGAACCGGGCAGCACGCCGGTGCGGTCCGGTTCCAGCAGCACCGCCCGGAGCGCGCCGCGTGCCACGACCGTCTCGGGCTGGTCCAGACTCGTCGGCACCACGCCGGTGCGCTCGTGCACGAGCCGGGAGATCATCGGGATCCGGCTCGAACCGCCGACGAGGAAGATCGCCGCGAGCTGTTTGGGACGCAGGCCGGAGTCCGCGATCGCGGCACTGGTCAGCTCGACCACCCGGCCGAGCGGAGCCGCGATCAGCCGTTCCAGGTCCACCCGCGTCACGTGCGCGTCCGCGAACGGCGGCGGCAACGGCACATCGGTGTACGTGTGCCGCGACAGCGTTTCTTTCGCGCCACGGACGTCCTGGCGCAGCACCCGGCGCCGCCGGCGCTCAGCCAGCTCGCGGCCTTCGACGAGTTGCTGCCACGCCTGCGGATCCGTGCCGGACACCAGCGACCCGACGTGCTCCAGCAACGCCTGGTCGATGTCGGCCCCGCCGAAGCTCGGATCGCCTCGCGTGGCCAGCACCTGGAACCCGCCCCGCTGCGGCGGCGCACCCGGCACCCGGGCCGCGCGCGCGGCCTCCGGCGACCGCTGGACGACGCTGACGTCGACCGTGCCGCCGCCGAGGTCGAGCACCGCCAGCGCGTCGCCAGGACGGCCGGAGAACTCGACCGTCCGACCGCCCGGCGAAGCCTCCGGGGCGAAGGTGGCCGCGTGGTACACCGCCGCGGCCACCGGTTCCGGCACCAGCGCCACCTCGCGCGCCAGCCTGCCCGCGGCCTGGCGCAGCAGCCGGGTGCGGATCGCGCCCCAGTCCGCCGGGTGGGTGAGCACCAGCAGATCCACCTCGACGTCGCCCGCGACGCGCCGCGCCTCGGCGACCGCCCGGTCCAGCAC
Source organism: Amycolatopsis sp. La24 (assembly GCF_029087445.1). Classification (NCBI taxonomy): domain Bacteria; kingdom Bacillati; phylum Actinomycetota; class Actinomycetes; order Pseudonocardiales; family Pseudonocardiaceae; genus Amycolatopsis; species Amycolatopsis sp. La24. The sequence goes on along the minus strand of NZ_JARACH010000006.1, from coordinate 22,973 downwards.
CGCGTGCACGACGTCGATGACCCGCAGCACCGAATCGCCGAGCAGCAGATCGCCCTCGTCGATCCGCCGCTTCGGATTCGGCTCGTACCGCGACGGGTCGACGGCCGCCTGCCGCTCGGCCTCCTGGCCGACGAACAGGGTGCCGTCGGACGCCGCGTACACCGCCGAGGACATCAGCGGCTGCCCGTCGATCACCACGACCTGCGGCTCGCGGCCGTTGACCGACACGACGACGCAGGTGCTCGAGGTCCCGAAGTCGACCGCGACCCGCACCGTCACCGGGCACCCCTTCCGTCAACCGCGACGGCTCCCCGGTCGGTCAGTCGGGCTGGATCCACGACACCTGCACGAGCTGCTTCCCGTTCTTGCGGCTCAGCATGTTGCCCCGGCCCGGCGGCATGGCGCTCGGCCGGATGTTGCCGATCAGGTTGCCCTCGTCGCGGGAACCGTTCATCACCATGCCGGTGGCCGCGAGCTCCTTGAGCTTGCCGATGACCGGGTCGTACGCCGCCCGCGACGCGCCACCGGTGCGCCGGACCACGATCAAGTGCAGGCCGACGTCCTTCGCCTGGGCGAGGAACTCCGACAGCGGCTTGAGCGGGTTGGTGGACTGCGTCGCCACCAGGTCGTAGTCGTCGACCAGGACGAACAGCTCCGGACCGGTCCACCAGGACCGGGTCTTCAGCTGCTCCTGGGTGACGTCCGGACCCGGCAGCCGCCGCGTCATCGACCCGTGCACGTCCTGGACCATGCTGTCCAGCTGCGCCGACGAAACCGCGTAGCCGAGCAGCGAATCGCCCTCGAGGAACCCGAGCATCGTGCGCCGGTAGTCGACCAGCAGGATCACGGCCTCCTGCGGCGTGTAGCGCTCGGTGATGCCGCGCGCGATCTGCCGCAGCAGGTTCGTCTTGCCGGACTCGCCGTCGGCGAACGCGAAGAAGTGCGGGTCCGCGTCGAAGTCCAGGTAGATCGGCTGCAGGTCTTCCTCGTTGACGCCGATCGGGACGAGCTTCGTGTCCCGCTTCTGGTCGATCCGCAGGACCTCTTCGTAGGTGATCATCTCCGGCAGCAGGCGCACCTGCGGAGCCACCCGGCCGCGCCACGCCCCGCGGATCTTCGCGACCGCGTCCGCGACGCCCGCCGCGACCGTCTCCGGATCGCTCGACCCGTCGATCCGCGGCAGGCCGGTGAGCAGGTGCAGCTTGTCGCGGGTGAGCCCGCGTCCCGGCCGCCCGGCCGGGACGTTGACCGCGATCCGGCGGTCCATTTCGGACTCGGTCGGGTCACCGAGGCGCAGCTCGAACCGGGTGCCGAGCATGTCCTTGATCGCGGGCCGGAGGTCGGCCCACCGGTTCGCCGAGATGATCACGTGGACGCCGTAGGCCAGACCCTGCGTGGCCAGCCGGGTGATCGACGTCTCGAGCTCCTCGAAGTCGTCGCGCAGCGCCCGCCAGTTGTCCACGATCAGGAACGCGTCGCCGAACGCGTCCTGCTCCGGCGTGATCTCGCCGCGGCGCTTCCGGTTGCGGAACTCCGTCATCGAGTCGACGCCCAGCGCGCCGAACCGGCCTTCGCGCTCGGTCAGCAGCGTGGTCAGCTCGGCCACGATCCGGCGCGCCTTGTCCGGCTCGCGCCGGGCCACCGCAACCCCGCCGACGTGCGGAAGGTCCGCGAGGCCGGCGAGGGTGCCGCCACCGAGGTCGAGGCAGTAGAACTGCGCTTCCTCGGGGGTGTGGGTGAGCGCCATCGACATGATCAGCGTCCGGAGCATGGTCGACTTGCCCGACTGCGGTCCGCCCGCGATGACGCCGTGGCCCTGCGCACCGGAGAAGTCCGCCCACAGCAGGTCGCGCCGCTGCTCGTACGGCCGGTCGACGATGCCCATCGGCACCTGCAGCCTGCCGTTGCCGAAGAACCCGACCGGGGACAGACCGCGGTCGTCGGTGGGGTTGAGGTTCGGCAGCATCGTGTCGAGCGAGTTCGGCTCGTTCAGCGGCGGCAGCCACACCTCGTGCGCCGGCGGGCCCTGCCCGATCAGGCGGCTGACGATGACGTCCAGTTCGCTGGGCTCGACAGCCTCTTCGGACTCCTGCTTCTTCGGAGCCTCTTCCTCGACGACCGGTTCCGGCTCGGGTTCCTTCGGCAGTTCCACGAAGTCCGGCACGAACAGCTGCGGCCGCTTGTCCGCGCGCACCACCGTGGCGGCCGGGCCGGCCGCCTTGATGCCCGCGGGCCGGTACGGGCCCGAGACGTAGGAAGCCTTGAACCGCACCAGCGTCGAGGTGTCGTACTTCAGGTAACCGCCACCGGGGACCGACGGCAGCTCGAACGCGTCCGGCACGCCGATCGCCGCGCGGGATTCCGCCGCGGAGAACGTCTTCAGGCCGATCCGGTAGGACAGGTGCGAGTCGAGACCGCGCAGCTTGCCCTCTTCCAGCCGCTGCGACGCGAGAAGCATGTGCATCTGCAGCGACCGGCCCAGCCGGCCGATGGCGACGAACAGGTCGATGAAGTCCGGCTTCGCCGCCAGCAGTTCGGAGAACTCGTCACAGACGATGAACAGCGCGGGCAGCGGGTCGAGGTCGGCTCCGTTCTCGCGGGCCTTCTCGTACTCCCAGACGTTCTTGAAGTTGCCGCCGTTCTTCAGCGCTTCCTGGCGGCGGTTCATCTCGCCCGCCAGCGCGTCCTTCATGCGGTCGACCAGCGTGACCTCGTCCGCGAGGTTGGTGATGACCGCGGACACGTGCGGGGCCTTGTCCAGGCCCAGGAACGTCGCGCCACCCTTGAAGTCGACGAGGACGAAGTTCAGCGTGCTCGACGAGTGCGTGGCCAGCATGCCCAGCACCAGGGTGCGGAGGAACTCCGACTTACCGGAACCGGTCGCCCCGATGCACAGGCCGTGCGGGCCCATGCCCTCGGCCGCGGCTTCCTTGATGTCCAGTTCCACCGGCTGGCCGTACTCGCCGACGCCGAACGGGACGCGGTAGCGGTCGCGGATCGGCCGGGGCCGCCACGCCTGCTGGACGTCGAACGTCATCGGGTCGCCCGGAATGCCGAGCAGTTCCAGCAGCGACGGGTTGGACAGCAGCGGCTCTTCCTCGCTGACGTCCGCTCCGCCGCCCCCGCCGACGCGGTACGGCGCGATGAGCCGGGCCAGCGCCTCGACCTCGACCACGCTGAGGCTGTCCGGACGGCCGAACCACTCGACCCCGCCCGCGCTGCGCGCACCGAGCCGCTCCTCCTCGACCACGAGCCGCAGGCCGCGCCGCGCGGCGAGGTTGCCGATCGAGTCGGAAAGGTCGACCAGGGTGACGCCGACCAGGCCCTCCTCGAGGATGATCTGCTCCTCGCGGGTGACCTCGGCGTCGTCGATGATGATCACGACGTGCGGCTGGTCCGGCGCGGGCGTCGCGTTGCGGGAGAACCGCTGCCGGTCGCGCAGCTCCTCGTCCAGCCAGTCTTCGATCTGCTTGAGCGAGCCCGCCATCATGCGCAGCTGGCCGATGCCGTCGGACAGCGTGGGGTGCTGTGCGTGCGGGAGCCACTTCGCCCACTCCCACTCTTCCTTCGCCCGGCCCGCGGTGGCGACCGCGATCATGACGTCGTCCGGGCTGTGGAAAGCGACCAGCTGGGCCAGCATCGCGCGGGTCAGCGCACGGGTGCGGTGCCGCTCGCCCTGCATGCTGACCGCCGCGAACCCGCGGAGGGTGATCTGGGTGGGCAGGTCCGGCACGATCGAGTGCGCGCGCACGAACCGGCGCAGCGCGAGGGTGGCGATCGGCTCCAGTTCGTCCACCGGGCCGGTCTGGGGCGGGACCAGCCGGGTGGCGAGGCGGTGCGAGCTCCGGCCGACGCGCAGGTGCAGGAAGTCCTGGTCGTTCTGCCTGCGCTCCCACATCCGGCGGCTGGCCGCGAGCGACCACAGCGACTGCGGGTCCGGGTGCACCCATTCGAGCGCGGCGCGCTGGTCGACCATCGCCTCGCGGGCGCGATCGCGCATCTGGCCGAGATACCGCAGGTAGTCCTTGCGGTCCTCGTCCATCTCGGCTTTCTTCTGGCCGCCGCCCTTGCCGCCGCCGCCCGCGAGCATGCCGACGGTGCCCATCAGCATCATGCCGCTCATCATGATCGTGGTCGGGTTTTTCGCGCCGCCCGCCGTGAACATGAAAACCATCATCCCGAGCGACGCGAAGATCATCACGCCCGGAATCGCCTTGGCGACGATGCTTCCCGGGATCGTCCGGGGCACCTCGGGCGGCGGCTCGAGATGCACCTCGCCGCCGGGCGGGCGCGGCGCGGCCAGCCGCGGCGACTTCTTGAACTGCAGCGTGCTCATCTCGAAGGACCCCTCTATTCCTGCTCGACGCCTGCACCCGGGTGCGCGGGACAACCTATCGAACGTCGCCCCGGAAATCCGGCCAACTCCAGGATCGGCATCTCACACCCCCTCCTCGGGCCCCGGCGGGACCCGTCCTCCCAGTGCGCCCGAGTGTAAGGACCGCCACCGACAGTTATCGGACCAGGCGGACGAACCCGCTGGTCGGTATGGCCCAACCAGGCCTGGACGGGTACTTTCGCCGATGATTTGCGGAGACGCGCTGAAACCTGTCACCAGGTTCGGTATAAGTTCCCCCGGGAGCTGACTCTTCAGAGCGGGGGATCTAGTGGCAACGGGCACGACGGTATTCAGCAGGGTCACGGTGGTCGCACCGACGACACGCATCGACGTCGCGCTTCCGGCCGACGTGGCGGTGGCCGACCTGCTGCCCATGCTTCTGGAGATGGCCAAGGAGGTCACTCCGGACGGCGGGGCCCGGCACGGCGGCTGGGCGCTGGCCAAGCTCGGCGACGCCCCGCTCGACCCGAGCCGGACGCTCGCGTCCCTCGGCGTGGTCGACGGCGAGCTGCTGCAGCTGCGCAAGCGCAACGAGAACCCGCCGCCGCCGATGTACGACGACGTGGTCGACGCCATCGCGGAGGCCGACCCGGACACCTTCCGTCCGTGGACGAAGGAAACCGCGCGCCGGTTCGGCCACACCGCGGGCGGGCTCGCCCTGTTCTTCTCCGCGCTGGCCCTGTTCTTCAGCGGTTCCCTCTACGGCGGTTCCGCGCTCGGCCCGGCGATCGCGGGCGGACTCGGCGCGATCGCCTGCGTCGCGATCGGCGCCACGCTCACCAAGGCCTACCAGGCCGAGGCCACCGGCGTGCTGATCGCCTCCGCGGGCGGCCTCCCGCTGGCCTTCGTGAGCGGGTTCTACATCGTGCCCGGCCTGTCGGTCCGGGCGAACCTGCTGCTCGGCGCGGTGCTGGTGCTGATCGTCTCGGCGGTCTGCATCCTCGTCGTCGGCGCGGGCATCCGGGTCTTCATCGCCACCGCCACCGCGGGCGTGTTCGGCGCGCTCGCCTTCCTCGTCGCGACCCTCGTGACCAGCGCCGACACCGCGGCGGTCGCGGCGGGCACGGTCGCCGTCGCGTTGGGCTGCATCTCGTTCCTGCCGCGCGCCACCATCTGGCTCGCCAAGCTGCCGCTGCCGTACGTGCCGAGCACCGCCGAGGAACTCAAGGAAGACTCCGGCTTCCCGGACTACAAGGCGATCGAGCAGCGCACCGCGGTCGCGCACGACTACATGACCGGCCTGATGATCGGCTGCGGCGCGACCACGGCCGTCGCGGCGGTCCTCGCGGCCACCGCGCCGAACGCCTTCGGCATCATCCTCGGCATCATCGCCACGCTGGTCCTGCTGCTGCGCGCCCGCGCCTACGCCAACGGCGCGCAGGCCATCGCGCTGCTCACCACCGGCATGGTCGCCGCGGCGGGCATCCTGCTCGGCTGGCTGTTCTTCTCCGCCACCGCGGAGCAGCGGCTGCTGTACGTCTTCGGCGCGCTGATCCTGATCGCCGCGGCCGCTCTCGTGGTCGGCGTGATCTTCCCGGACCAGCGCTTCTCGCCGCCGCTGCGGCGCACCGTGGAAATCATCGAGGCGATCTGCATCGCCGTGGTGCTGCCGCTCGCCCTCGGCGTGATGGACCTCTACTCGACGCTGCGCCACCTCAACCTCAAGTGAGCCGCGCGATGGGCTCCCGACGTTCCTTCCCCCGCAGGCTCGGCCTTCCCGGCCGGACCGGGGTGGCGTTGTTCGCCGCCGGCCTCGGGCTGATGTCGCCGTTCGCCGCCGCTCCGGCGTCGGCGCAGACGGCGGACGCGCCCGCGGGCACCTGGGCCACCCCGCCGCCGCTGGGCCCGGGCGACGCGCCGCCCGCGGCCACCGGCCACCCGGACACCACGTACAAGAAGAAGAACGAATGCGTCCAGCGCAGTCTCGGGCAGGACGTCAAGATCAACTTCCGCCCGTGGGGCCAGGACTACCTGCAGCTGGACCGGGCGCAGCAGATCGTCCGCGCGGCGACCGGATCGGTCGGCGGCAACCAGAAGGTCGCGGTGATCGACACCGGCGTCACGCCGCATCCGTGGTTCCAGGGCCGCGTGGAGAGCGGCGGGGACTACGTCGCCACCCCGGACAACGGAGCGCAGCCGGGGCTGCAGGACTGTGACGGCCACGGCACCGAGGTCGCCGGGATCATCGCGGGCAACCCGCAGGATCCGCAGGTCGGCTTCATCGGCGTGGCCCCGGACGCGCACATCGTGTCCTACCGGCAGCTGAGCGAGAACTACGCCAAGGACGACAGCCCGCAGCAGCCCTCGGCTCCCCCGTCCGGCGGGACCGGCGCACCGCCCTCGGGCGGCGAGAGCCAGCAGCCCCCGGCGGGCAGCAGCAACAGCCAGCTGCCCCCGTCCTCGGGCGGCGGCACCGGCAGCGGCAGCGGCACCGCGCCCCAGCAGGACAACAAGGGCGACAACCGGGATCTGGCGAAGCAAGGCACCGCGGGCACGCTGAACACGCTCGCGCAGATCATCCGCAGCATCGCCGACACCCACAGCGCCGGCGTGATCAACATGTCGGTCGACCACTGCCGCGCCGGCACCGCGCCGGGCGACATCCAGACCGGCGAGCGCCAGGTCCAGGCCGCGGTGCGTTACGCGGCCGACAACAACATCGTGGTCATCGCGGCCGCGGGCAACGTCTCGGAAAACTGCCCGCAGAACGACCAGGCCGACCCGAACAAGCCGAAGTCGATCGTCACCCCGCCCTGGTTCTCCGACGACGTGCTGTCCGTCGGGGCCATCCAGGAAGACGGCGGCGTCGCGCCGTTCAGCGTGCACGGCCCGTGGGTCGGCGTCGCCGCGCCGGGCACCAAGATCGTGTCGCTCGACCCGGCGGAGCATTCGACCGGACTCGCGAACCTCACCATCGCGAACGGCAACCCGTCGCCGATCCAGGGCACCAGCTTCGCCGCCCCGTACGTGGCGGGCGTGGCCGCGCTGGTCCGCTCGATGTTCCCGGACATGAAGGCGCGCGACGTGGTGAAGCGGCTCAAGGCGACCGCGCAGCACCCGGCCGCTCCTGGCGGGCGCGACAACTTCGTCGGCTACGGCGTGATCGACCCGGTGGCCGCGCTCACCGCGAACCTGCCGGGCGACACCGGCAACCTCGCGCTGCCGAAGCCGGTGGTGCAGGAGGCCAAGCTGCCGCCTGCCGACGGGATCAGCTCGACCCCGATGATCGTCGCGCTCGCCGGCACCGGCGGCGGGGTGGCGGCGCTGCTGATCACGCTGTTCGTGGTGCACACGATCCGGCGGAACCGCTCCAGGTCGTCGCCGCCGACGAAATAGGCATCAGAAAAGGGCCGCTTCTCCGCGATCGCAGCGGGGAGCGGCCCTTTTTGCTTTTGCTGTCAGAAGCGACCCGGTTCCGGACACGGAAAAGGCCGCTCGCCGCGGATGTCGCGGCGGCGGCCTTCCTGGTCACTTTCCGGGTTTCGGCGGCTTGCCGTCCTTCTCCGGCCGCCGCGCGGGCGGGTCCTGGCCGATCACCGGCGGAGTCACCTGCGCGGGCTCGCCGAAGATCTCGGACGTCTTCGCCGCTGTGCGCTGCCGCGGCTTGTGCTGCGAACTGCCGCCGCCACCGCCTCCGCCGCCCATTCCGGCGAAGCCCATCATCGGCATCATCGACATGCCCGAGCCCTGGTTCGCCGACGCGGGCTGCGGGGCCGGGGCGACCGGCTCGACCGGAGGGAGGCCCGCCTGGCCCTGCTCCAGCCGCGGGTCGGCGGCGGTTTCCTTGCCCTGGTGGGAATTCTCCGCGGCGGACGGGCTCACCGAATCGTCCGAAGAGGACGCTGAAGAGGCCACTGTGGACTCTCCGGCGGAAGCCGGAGACGTTCCCGCGGGCGCGTCGGCGTCGTGCAGCCGGAACTGCTGCGCCGGATAGTGGTGCCGCAGTTCGATGCTCGACGGGCTCCCGGCAGGCGCGTCCACTCCGGCGCACAACCGGCCGAACTCGCGCAGGACGTCCTCCGCGGCCTCGTGCAAGGACTTCAGCGACTGCTCGGTCTCCCGCATCTGCGACCGCGCCCGGGAAGCGCCGCCCTTGGGCAGCATCGCGGACTCGGACAGCAGATCAGCCGCGTCGACCAGCACCTCTTCCGCCGCACCGGTGATCTTGCGCAGCGATTCGGTGAGCTGGTCGATCGAGTCCGCGAGCGCGTCGAGCGCGTCCTCCGCACCCTCGCTCGCGGCGCGGATTTCACCCAGGTAGGCGACAAACGCGTCCGCGTCGGGACCGGACCACGACGCGTCGATCCGGCCGAGATCGTCCGCGAGGTCCGTGGACACCCTTGCCGCCGTGCGGGCCGCGGCGCGCAGGCTCTCGGCCTCCGCGTCCAGTTCCTCCCAGCGGCCGGTGAGCGGCCGGTAGTACGCGGCGACCGGATCGGTCACGCCCAGCTCGCGAGCGAGCTCGGTCACGTACGCCAGAGACGGCTCCGTCACGAGATCCTCCCGGCGCGCTCGATCCGCTCGGCGGCGTCGGCGTCCCGCTCGGCGTGGCCGGTGGTGAGCTGCTCCAGCGCCGCGGTGACCGACCGCAGCGCGGCCACCCCGGCGGTGAGCTGGCCGCGCAACGCCTGCGAGGCCTGTGCGTACGACTCCGGCACGCCCAGCTGCCCGGCCACCTCGCCGTACGCGTCGGCGGTGGTCGCTCTCGTGCCCACCTCGCCCGCGACGGCCTCCAGTTCGTCGGCCGCCCGCGCGACTTTCGCCGCGTAGCCGCCGACGACCGCGCCGTCGATCCGCACGGCGCTCGTTCCCGGACTGCTTCCCGGCGCTGCCACGTTCAACCCTCCGCTCACCCGGCTATGTCCGAGTGTGACGGACGGAACCCGCCGTCAGTTCCCGGCAGGTTGCTGCTGTCCGGCCGCCTGCTGCTTGTACGAGCCGGCGTTCGGGTCGATCGGCACCGAGTCGAACTGCTTCATCACGTTCTGCACGTTCAGCGACGCACCGGTCGGCAGGAGCCCGATGATCGACTCCGGCGCGGGCAGCCGGTTGTTCAGCCCCAGCCCGTCCGCGGTCGCCGCGTCCGGGACGCCGTAGCGGATGCCGCGGTCGGAGATCAGCTGGATCGGGCCCTTGCCGAAGGTCTTCTCCGATTCGGTGGCCGACTGCACCACCGCGCCGTAGCCGGTCGGCATGTAGAAGCCGGTGATCGGCACGCCGTTCGGGCCGGTGTTGCTGACGCTGATGATCTTCGAGCTGCCGTCGGCGTTCTTCTCGACCGGGACCTGCTTGTTGATGTAGACCGAGGTGTGCGCCTGGGTGCCCCCGGCGTTGAGCGACCAGCCGAGGCACGCCACCGGGTTCGGCACGGCGTCGAGGACGGTCGGGACGACCTTCGGGTAGGTGTCGACGTCCACGTAGTCCGGGTCGCCGTTCTGCAGCACCTTGACGTTGTTGATCTTGTCGAGGGTCAGGGTCGGCGTGATGGCCGAACCGCCGCTCTTGGCCGTGCGCACGATGTCCGCGACGGCGGGCGACACCTTCTGGATGCCGCTCTTGGCGATGAGCCAGAACTCCAGCGCACCGCCGGAGGGCTGGGTCGAGAAGACGCTGCCGACGGTCAGCCCGTCGAAGTTGCTCGACGGCGCCGTGCCCTCGCCCGCCACCAGCGGCGGGACCAGCTTGGTGACCTCGGGGATCGCGTTGAGGAGAGCCTGCGACACCTTGCGTGCCTTCGTCGGCAGATGCAGCGCGGCCCGCACCGGGTCGGCGCTGCCGGACGGCACCTCGGCGCGCACGGTGTTCGCGTTCGGGTGGCTCTGCGTCGCGGCCAGCCGGTAGATGAGGTAGGTCTTGCCGTTGCCCGTGTCGCCGAGCAGCGCCTGGTTCTCCTGCAGCTCGGTGCCGAGCTTGTCGATGCCGGCGATCACGTCGGTGTTGGTCTTGTTGACCGAGTCCGGCTGCGGCAGCGACTGGTCGAGCACGACCTCGTCGCACACCGCCCAGTTGGGGGTGGTCCGCTGGTCCATCGACGGGAGCAGCTGCGGGCCGTCCGGGATGCCGGTGAGCTTCTCGCGCGGCATGTTCTTCAACTGTTCATCCGAGACGACGGTCGGGTTCTTCACCTCCGCCGCCTGCTGGCCGCCTTGGCCGCCGCCCTGCTGCCCCGGTGCGCCCTGCTGCTTCTGCGCCATGAGGATCAGCCGCGCCGACGCGAGGTTGAACGTCGGGATCAGCCGCGCCGGATTCCCCGTGACGACATACACGGTGCCGGACTGCTCGCCGATCACGATGTTGTCCGACGCGGGCACCGACGGCGCGGGGCTCAACAGGCCCCACAGCACGAAGACGACGGCGCCCAGCACGCCGAGGATCACGCCGACCGCGGTCGCGCGCCCGTGGGAGCGCATCGGGTCGTGCAACATCACCGCGTCACGGCGGACCAGCGCGGACTGCATCCGGCGCAGGACGAACTTGTATGCCTGAACCTGAGACTTAGTCGTGGGTGTTGATGGCATTCTCGACCTACAGTCCTCCCCGTCGCGGTACGGTTCCGCAGGATAGCCGTACGGGGACCGTCTGGTGTGGGGTTTCTACCAACTCCGGTTAGGGTCAGGCATCCCGGGACCGGCTTTCCGGGTACGCAGCACTCACGAGGGGAAGAGAACGCGCGGATGTCCGTCAGCACGCCTCCACGTCCGCCTGGTCCGCAGGGACCGCCACCGCCTCCCGGGGGACGTCCCCCGGGTCCGCCGCAGCGGCCCGGAAGAACCGGCGGACCCGGCGCTGCTCCCGGCGGACCCGGAATGCCCCCGCGCACTCCCCCTCCCGGCGTCCCGGGCGGTCCCGGCGGACCTGGTGGACCCGGACGCCCCGGCGGACCGGTCACTCCCGGGCCCGGCGTTCCCAAGCCCGGGGTTCCTGGCGCTCCTGGCCCGGGCGGGCCCAAGCCTGGCGGACCCGGTGGTCCCGGCGGACCCAAGCCTGGTCCGGGCGGACCCAAGCCCGGCGGTCCTGGTGGGCCTGGCGGTCCGGGCGGACCCGGCGGGCCTGGCGGTCCCACTGGCCCTCGGACGGGACGTCCTGGCGGCGGCGGTCCTAACGGCCCGCGCCCTGGCGGTCCCGGAGGTCCCGGCGGACCTGGTGGCCCTGGAGGCCCGGGCGGACCTGGCGGCGGTGGCCCCGGCGGTCCGGGTGGTCCCGGCGGCGGTGGCCCCGGTGGCCCCGGTGGACCTGGCGGCCCCGGCGGGCCCAGCGGCGGCGGCCCGGAAAACAGCGAACCCGCACCGACGGGCGGCGGTACCGCGACCGCGCTCCGGATGGCCCCGCCCTCGCGGCGGCGCTCCGGCGGCATCTCGCTCGGCCCGCTGCCGGTGGTCAACCTGGTCGTGCTGGAAGTCGGCGTCGCGATCGGACTCGTGCTGCTGGCGATCAACATGCAGCTCAAGTACGTCGCGATCGGCGTCGCGGCGCTCGGCCTGATCCTCGCCTTCCTGCGCGTGGGCGGGCGCTGGTTCACCCAGTGGCTCGCGCTGACGCTGCGGTACCGGTTCCGCTCGCACGGCCGTGTGGCGACCCCTCCGCCGCCGACCAGCATCGAGGAACTCGCCGAGGAAAGCGCGGTCACCGGCCCGGAGGACGCGCGCGTCAGCCTGCTGCGGCTGGCCGTGCCGGACCTCGTGGTGGCGCACGCCGTCGACCACGAACGGCAGGAGGTCGGCATCGCCTGGAACGACGGGACGTGGACCGCGGTCCTGCTCGTCGAGCCGATGCCGGCGATGATCTCCCAGGCAGGCGGCGCGCCCAGCCTTCCGCTGTCCGCGCTCGCGCCGTGCCTGGAAGACCGCGGCGTGCTGCTGGACTCCATCCAGATGATCTGGCACAGCTACCCGGGTTCGGCCGCGATGCCCGCGGACGCCCCGGCGCTCAGCTCGTATCTCGAAGTGCTCGGCCCGCTGCCCGCGGCCGCTCGGCGGACCACGTGGATCGCGGTCCGGCTCGACCCGCGGCGCTGCCCGGAGGCGATCCGGGAACGCGGCGGCGGCGTCGTCGGCGCGCACCGCGCGATGATCGGTGCGCTGTCGCGGGTGCGCAACGCACTGGAGTCCCAGGGCGTGCCGACCCGGCCGCTGGACCCGGACGAGCTGCTGCGCGCCAGCATCTCGGCGGCTGAGCTCACCGCGGTCGCCGGTTCGAACGAGAAGGTCAGCCTGCAGGAAAGCTGGACCGGCGTCACCGCGGCGGGCATCGGCCACTCCAGCTACGCGATCACCGGCTGGCCCAAGGGCAAGATCAGCGGCAGCCTCAACGGGCTGACCAGCGTGCGCGCACTGTCCGCGACGGTCGCCATGGCGATCTCGCCGTCGGCGGACGAGGGTCGCATCGGCCTGCGCGGCGTGGTGCGGCTGAGCGCCCGCAACCCGCGCGAGCTGGACGCTGCCGACCAGCGGCTGCAGAGCATCGCGGAGCGGCTGGACGTCGACCTGACCCCGATGAAGGGCATGCAGATCTCGGCGTTCTCCGCGACGCTGCCGATCGGAGGCACAGCATGAGCACTCGAGTCCGCGATGCCGGGCAAAACCCCGGCATCGCCCCGGAGTTCACGGTCGACCCGGCCATGCTCGACGCGATCAGCCCGTCCGGCGACCGCGGCGGTGTCGTCCTCGGCTCCGGCCTCAAGGGCGAACCGCTGACCGTCTCCGCGCTGCGCTCGCAGCCGACCCGCATCGTGCTCGTCGGCGGGCTCTACCTGGCCCGCCAGGTCGCGATGCGCGCCATGGCGACGGGTGCGTGGGTGGTCGTGGCCACCGGACGCCCCGCGGCGTGGCAGGTGCTGCAGCAGGCCGCCGGAAGCCGCGACGGACGCCCGTCGCCGCTGGTGCAGATCCGCCGGCTCTCGCCGGTCGAACTGCCGCGCCCGTCCGAGGACGCCCCGCTGCTCGTCGTGACCGACGGCGGGCCGACCCCGCAGGACCTGTTCCCGCCCCGGTCGCCCTGGCAGACCACGGTGTACGTGCTGCCGTACCTGCACCCGCAGGCGGGCACGACGGCGAACGCCGCGGACCTCGTCCTGATGCAGCGGCTACCCGCCGGGCAGGCCGAGCTGGCGGCCCGGATCTGGCGGCTGCCGCCGCAGATGATGCGCCAGCTGACCACGCTGAAGGACGACCAGGTCGTAGCGCTGGGCACGAACCTGTGGCGTCCGCTGCGGCTGGTCACGACTCAGAAGGAACAGCAGCTGCTCGGGCCGGTTCGCCGAGGCGACTAAAAGCGATGAGAAATGGTGAAGGCCTCCTTGCGGGATTCCGGCAAGGAGGCCTTCGTCGTTTTCAGCGATCGGCGGTGTCCAGGGCGCGAGCCCATTCCGCCAGCCGCTCGGCCACCGACTGATACGGCAACGTCCCGGTCGCGGTCGCGATCACCAGGTCGTACGCCTCGTCCTCCGGCGCGTCCAGGTCGAAGCCGTTGAGCCCGTAGAACACGTACATCGACATCCAGCCGAGCCGTTTGTTCCCGTCGATCAGCGGGTGATTCCGGACGATGGATTCCAGCAGCACCGCGGCTTTCTCGTGCAGGTCCGGATAAGCGTCCTGCCCCATCAGCGAGGACTGCGGCCGGTGCGCCGCCGCGTCGAGCAGGCCCAGGTCGCGCACCCCGGGCACGCGGAGGTCAGCCGACAGCAGTAGCAGGTCGTCCAGCGTCAGGTACTCGATTTTCACTGCGCCAGGCGATCGAGCAGGGCGGCGTAGCGGGAGCGGCCTTCGAGGGAAAGCTCGTGCACCCGGTCGTCCCGGACCCGGCGGGCCGCGGCGTCCGTGATCGCCCGCACCACCGCTTCGTGCTTGCTCACCCCGTCCGCCTCAGACAGCAGCGCGAGCGCACGCTCCACCTCGTCGTTCAACCGCAGAGTCATCGCCATGACGCCGATGATACCAGAGTGGTATCATCTCTGGCCTGCTCTTTTCGGCCGTCCCTGGCCTAGAGCTCGGTCGACGACCGCACGTTCCGAGTCTGTTCCGCCCTCGCCGCCAGCAGCTCGTCCGGCGGGTAATCCACCGCCGTCAGCGTCAGCCCGTGTGCCGGGGCGACCGCGCTGTCCCGCGTTCCGCTCGCCAAAACCTCGCCGGGCCAACCGGTTCCGCGGCGGCCGTCCCCCACGAGCAGCAAGACACCGACCAGGCTGCGGACCATCGAATGACAGAACGCGTCCGCGCTCACCTGGACTTCCAGCAGGTGCTCGTCGATCCGAGTCCACTCCAGACGCTGCAGCTCACGGATCGTCGTGCCGCCCTCGCGCTGTTTGCAGTACGCCGCGAAGTCTTGCAGGCCAAGGAGTTCCCGAGCAGCGGCGTTCATCCGCTCTGTCGAGAGTGGACGGCCCCAAGCCAGGGTGTCGTTGCGGCGCAACGGATCGACGCCCCACGGAGCGTCTGAGACGCGATAACGGTAGTGCCGACGGATGGCGGAGAACCGGGCATCGAAACCCGAAGGGGCCACGCGCGCCTGCAGAACCCGCGCATCGGCGGGCAAGAGTTTGTTCCAGCGGCCGCGCATGCGCGTCAGGTCTGGGATTCCCTGGTCATCCACGGGAATCCGGCCCGGCGCACCGGGCGCGAACGGGACGACGTCGACGTGCACGACCTGGCCCGTCGCGTGCACCCCGGCGTCCGTGCGGCCCGCGACGACCACGGACTTCGGCACCGACTCCCCCGGCGGCTGACGCTGCAGCGCCTGCTCCAGTTCGGCCTGCACGGTGCGGCGGCCGGGCTGGCGGGCCCAGCCGGAGAAGTCCGTGCCGTCGTAGCTCACGTCCAAGCGCAGACGAACGAGCCCGCCCTCCCCGTGGGGAGCGGCGGGCTCGTCCGGTGTAGACAGTGCCGGCAGGACTCAGTCCTTCTTGGCGTCGGCGTCGGCGTCGTCGGAGGCAGCGGCCTCGTCAGCGGCCGGAGCCTCTTCGGCAGCCGGGGCCTCTTCGGTCGCGGCGGGAGCCTCAGCGGCTTCCTCGGCGACCGGAGCGGCGGCGACCTCGTCCTTGGCGAACTTGGTCTTGCGGGCCCGCTCGGCCTCGGACGTCACGGTCTTCTCCGCGACCAGTTCGATGACGGCCATGGCGGCGTTGTCGCCCTTGCGCGGCATCGTCTTGGTGATGCGGGTGTAGCCGCCGGCGCGCTCAGCGAAGTGCGGGCCGATCTCGGCGAACAGCTTGTGCACGACGTCCTTGTCCCGGACGACCTTCTGCACCAGGCGACGGTTGTGCAGGTCGCCCCGCTTCGCCTTGGTGATCAGCTTCTCGGCCAGCGGGCGGACCCGCTTGGCCTTGGCCTCGGTCGTCGTGATCTTGCCGTGCTCGAACAGCTGAGTGGCCAGGTTGGCCAGGATCAGCCGCTCGTGCGCGGCAGACCCGCCGAGCCGGGCTCCCTTGGTAGGGGTGGGCATGACTTTCTCCTAGTTCAGCTCACAGCGTCCGGGCACGAGGCCTCAGAGCTGCTCGGTCTCTGCGTAGTCCTGGCCATCGTCGTGGCCGTCGTCCGAAATCCCGCCGCCGATGCCGGCGACACCTTCCGACCAGCCCTCGCCGTCGTAGCTGGTGGCAGCCGCGGACGGGTCGAACCCGGGCGGGCTGTCCTTCAGCGCGAGGCCGAGGCCGACGAGCTTCAGCTTGACCTCGTCGATCGACTTGGCGCCGAAGTTGCGGATGTCGAGAAGGTCCGCCTCGCTGCGCGAGACCAGCTCGCCAACGGTGTGGATGCCTTCGCGCTTCAGGCAGTTGTACGACCGGACGGTGAGGTCCAGGTCCTCGATCGGCATCGCGTAGGCGGCGATGGTGTCCGCCTCCTGCGGCGACGGGCCGATCTCGATGCCCTCGGCGTCGACGTTCAGCTCGCGAGCGAGACCGAACAGCTCCACCAGCGTCTTGCCCGCCGAGGCCACCGCGTCGCGCGCGGTGATCGACGGCTTGGTCTCGACGTCCAGGATCAGCTTGTCGAAGTCGGTGCGCTGCTCGACACGGGTGGCCTCGACCTTGTAGGTCACCTTCAGCACCGGCGAGTAGATCGAGTCGACCGGGATCCGGCCGATCTCCGCGCCCGCCTGCTTGTTCTGCAGGGCCGGAACGTAACCGCGGCCGCGCTCGACGACGAGCTCGATCTCGAGCTTGCCCTTGCCGTTCAGCGACGCGATGTGCAGATCCGGGTTGTGCACGGTGACGCCCGCGGGCGGCACGATGTCGGCAGCCGTGACCTCACCGGGGCCCTGCTTGCGCAGGTACATGGTGACCGGCTCGTCCTCTTCCGAGGACACGACCAGTTCCTTCAGGTTCAGGATGATGTCGGTGACGTCTTCCTTCACCCCGGGAACGGTGGTGAATTCGTGCAGCACGCCGTCGATGCGGATGCTCGTCACGGCCGCGCCCGGGATGGACGACAGCAGCGTGCGCCGCAGCGAGTTGCCGAGCGTGTAGCCGAAGCCGGGCTCCAGCGGTTCGATGGTGAACCGGGAGCGGGTCTCGTTGACCGTCTCTTCGCCGAGAGCCGGCCGCTGGGAAATCAGCATTTCTTAGTTCCTTTCCAGACGACGCCCGCCATATGACGTCGAAGGGATGGCGTGACGGCGGCGCACTGTGGGCGCCGCCGCCCCGTAACCAGTCGCAGAGACCGGTTACTTCGAGTAAAGCTCGACGATCAGCTGTTCCTGAACCGGAACGTCGATCTGCGCGCGCTCCGGCAGCTGGTGGACCAGCACGCGGAGGTTCGACGGGACGACCTGCAGCCACGCCGGAACCGGGCGCTCGCCGAAGGCTTCCTTCGCCGCGACGAACGGGAGCGTGCCCGCCGACTTCGGCTTGACGTCGATGATGTCCCACTTGGTGACCTGGTAGGACGGCACGTTGACCTTGACGCCGTTGACCAGGAAGTGGCCGTGGCTCACGAGCTGCCGCGCCTGACGGCGGGTGCGGGCGATGCCGGCGCGGTAGATCACGTTGTCCAGCCGGGACTCGAGGATCTGCAGCAGGTTCTCACCGGTCTTGCCAGGACGCCGCACGGCTTCCTTGTAGTACCGGACGAACTGGCGCTCGAGAACGCCGTAGGTGTAGCGAGCCTTCTGCTTCTCCTGCGACTGCAGGAGGTACTCGGACTCCTTGATGCGCCCGCGGCCGTGCTGGCCCGGCGGGTAGGGGCGACGTTCGAACGCCTGGTCGCCGCCGATGAGGTCAACCTTGAGGCGACGCGAAATACGCGTCGCGGGGCCGGTGTAACGAGCCATTTCTTAGTACTCCTCCCCGTTCCTCAGACCCGGCGCCGCTTGGGCGGGCGGCAGCCGTTGTGAGGCTGCGGGGTCACGTCCTGGATGGTGCCGACCTCGAGGCCGGCCGCCTGCAGCGAGCGGATCGCCGTCTCGCGGCCCGAACCCGGGCCCTTCACGAAAACGTCGACCTTCTTCATGCCGTGCTCGGCAGCCTTGCGGGCGGCGTTCTCGGCGGCCATCTGCGCGGCGAACGGAGTCGACTTGCGCGAGCCCTTGAAGCCCACGTGGCCGCTCGACGCCCACGCGATCACGGCGCCGGTCGGGTCCGTGATCGAGACGATGGTGTTGTTGAAGGTGCTCTTGATGTGCGCGTGACCGTGCGCGACATTCTTCTTTTCCTTGCGGCGGACCTTCTTGGCCCCCGCGGTGCGGGACTTGGGTGGCATTGTCTGAGGGTTCTCCTGTTAACGCGCGTTCTCTTGGTGAGCGGCGACGGCTTCCTGCTGCCCGCGGCGGATGATGGATCCGGCGTCGGTGTAGAGGTTCCGCAGCGCCATCGGGCGGGCGTAGAGCGCCTTGGGCGAGACACAAGCCGTGGAGCGACGGACGGAACCGCCCATGCGAACGACCTTCTTGCCCTGGGTGCTCACTTCTTGCCAGCCTTCTTCTTGCCGGCGACCGTCTTCTTCGGGCCCTTGCGGGTGCGGGCGTTGGTCTTGGTGCGCTGACCGCGCACCGGCAGACCGCGACGCCAGCGCAGACCCTGGTAGGTCCCGATCTCGATCTTGCGCCGGATGTCGGCGTTCACCTCACGGCGAAGGTCACCCTCGACCTTGAAGTTTTCGTCGATGTAGTCCTTCAGCTTGACGAGATCCTCGTCGCTGAGGTCCTTGACGCGGGTGTCGGCGTTCAGCTCGGCAGCAGCGATCATCTGCTTCGAGCGGGTACGGCCGATCCCGTAGATGTAAGTCAGCGCGATCTCCAACCGCTTCTCGCGGGGAAGGTCGACGCCAGCGAGTCGTGCCACTGGTGCTCCTTTATCGAGTTTGTCTTCAGGTCTGCTCCCCGTCCGGTTCCGGAACCGACTCGCCTGTCGTGCCCGTGGCTTGCGCCCCGGGTGTCCCGGCCCCGGCCTGAAGTCCGGGGGTGCACCGGACCGCTCGCGCGGCCCGGCAGGTACGGGGAGGGTGGGTTAGCCGTCAAGCGGCCTGCTGCAGTGCGGTTCTCAGCCCTGACGCTGCTTGTGACGCAGGTTCTCGCAGATCACCATGATCCGGCCGTGACGGCGGATCACCTTGCACTTGTCGCAGATCTTCTTGACGCTCGGCTGGACCTTCACGTCTTCCTGCTTCCTGCTCTGCTCGGCTCTGGCGTGATCACTTGTAGCGGTAGACGATGCGACCACGGGAGAGGTCGTAGGGCGAAAGCTCCACGACAACCCTGTCTTCGGGCAGGATGCGGATGTAGTGCTGCCGCATCTTGCCGCTGATGTGTGCCAGGACCTTGTGGCCGTTCTCCAACTCGACACGGAACATCGCGTTGGGGAGCGGCTCGACCACGCGGCCTTCGACCTCGATGGCCCCGTCTTTCTTAGCCATGTCCTCCGCAATCCCTGATGCACGCTTGATGTGCACAGCGTGATCGGCTTTGAGCTCGAGTCCTTGCTTACTGGGTGGTGCTCGGCCACACTCGGCCCCGGGTCCATGAGGTTCGCGAGAATTCACGAGCATGCTGGAACCGGCGCATGAGCGCGCCGACTTGACAGTGTACGCAACCCGTGCAGTACCCCGTCGACCGGGGTGTAAGTAGACCCGTGTGAGTGGTCGCTCAGGACTCTTCGGGCAGGGTGAGCACCCAGGGACCGTCCTCGGTGATGGCGACGGTGTGCTCCCAGTGCGCGGCGCGCGAACCGTCGACGGTGACGACCGTCCAGCCGTCGTCCAGTTCGAGGGTTTCGCCGCTGCCGCCGGTCAGCATGGGTTCGACCGCGAGCGCCATGCCGGGTTTGAGCCGGGGGCCCTTGCCGGGTTTGCCGACGTTCGGCAGGAACGGCTCCATGTGCATCTGCCGGCCGATGCCGTGGCCGCCGTACTCGAGGATCTCGCCGTACTCGCGGCCGTCGTCCTCGCCGGCTTGGCGGGCGGCGGTCTGCACGGCGAACGAGATGTCGGTGAGCCGGGAGCCCGCGCGGACGGCCTCGATGCCCGCCCACATGGCGCGCTCGGTGGCGGCCGACAGCTGGCGGTCCTTCTCGCTGACCTCGCCGATCTCCAGCGTCACCGCGGAGTCGCCGTGCCAGCCTTCGAGGATCGCGCCGCAGTCGACCGAGATCAGGTCGCCCTCGGCGAGCACCTGCTTGGCCGACGGGATGCCGTGCACGATCTGCTCGTTCACCGACGCGCAGATCGACGCCGGGAACCCGTGGTAGCCCTTGAACGAGGGCACCGCGCCGGCGTCCCGGATCGTCTGCTCGGCCAGCTCGTCGAGGTCGGCCGTGCTGACCCCGGGCCGGGCGAGTTCGCGCACGGCGGCCAGGGTGCGGGCGACGACGAGACCGGCCGCCCGCATGGCCTCCAGCTCGCCGCGCGTCTTGACCTCGATCATGCGCCCGCGGCGGAGCACTTGCAGAACACGCAATCCTCCGAGATTCACGTGCGGTCGCGCAGCGCTTTCAGCACGCGGTCCGAGATCTCCTGCACTTCGCCGACGCCGTCGACCTTCACCAGGATGTCGGAGTAGTACTCCAGCAGCGGCGCGGTCTCCGACACGTACACCTGCTGGCGACGGCGGATGACGTCCTCGGTGTCGTCCGAGCGGCCGCGCGACATGAGCCGCCCGACGACGACGTCCTCGGCCACGTCGAGCTGGATGACCGCGTCGAGCTTGGTGTCGGCCTCGCTCAGCATTTCGCCGAGGACCTCGGCCTGCTTGGTGTTGCGCGGGAACCCGTCGAGCAGGAAGCCCGCCTTCGCGTCCGGTTCGGCCAGCCGCTCGCGGACCATTTCGTTGGTCACCGAGTCCGGCACGAGCTCGCCCGAGTCCAGGTACCGCTTGGCCTCCTGGCCGAGCGGAGTCTCCTGGCCGACGTGCGCCCGGAAGAGGTCGCCCGTCGAGATGTGCGGGATCCGCAGCTGCTCGGACAGGGCAACCGCCTGCGTGCCTTTGCCCGCGCCGGGCGGTCCGACGAGAACCAGTCGCGTCACTTCAAGAACCCTTCGTAGTTGCGCTGCATCAGCTGGCTTTCGATCTGCTTCACGGTGTCGAGGCCAACCCCGACCATGATCAGCACAGCCGTGCCACCGAACGGGAAGTTCTGGTTGTTCCCGCTGCCGGTGAGGGACAGGAAGAAGTTCGGGAGGATCGCGATGATGCCCAGGTACAGCGAGCCGGGAAGAGTGATCCGGCCCAGCACGAAGCTGAGGTACTCGGCGGTGGGACGGCCGGGCCGGATGCCCGGGATGAAGCCGCCGAACTTCTTCATCTCTTCCGCACGCTCGTCCACGTTGAACGTGATCGTGATGTAGAAGTAGGTGAAGAAGATGATCAACAGGAAGTAGAGCAGGATGTGCACCCAGCTGCTCTGGTTGACCAGGTAGTTCTGAATGAACGACTGCCAGCCCGCGTTGCTGTTCGGGTCGCCGATCAGCTGGCTGAGCAGCTGCGGCAGGTACAGCAGCGACGAGGCGAAAATGACCGGGATGACACCGGCCTGGTTCACCTTGATCGGCAGGTAGGTCGAGGTGCCGCCGTACATCCGGCGGCCGACCATGCGCTTGGCGTACTGCACCGGGATCCGGCGCTGGCCCTGTTCGACGAAGATGACGCTGGCGATGATCACCAGACCGAACGCGCACACCACGGCCAGCGCGACGCCGCCGCCGTTGCTGATGATGTTGGCGCCCTCGGCCGGGATGCGGGCCGCGATGTTCAGGAAGATCAGCACCGACATGCCGTTGCCGACGCCGCGCTCGGTGATGAGCTCGCCCAGCCACATCATCACCGCGGTGCCCGCGGTCATGGTGACCACGATCAGCGTCAGCGAGTAGATGCTGTTGTCCGGGATGATCGGCTGCGAGCAGCCCTGGAACAGGGTGCCGCGGTCAGCCAGTGCGACCACGCCGGTGGCCTGCAGGATCGCCAGCGCGATCGTGAGGTACCGGGTGTACTGGGTCAGCTTGTTCTGGCCGGACTGGCCTTCCTTCTTCAGCTCCTCGAACCGCGGGATGACCACGGTGAGCAGCTGGACGATGATGCTCGCGGTGATGTAGGGCATGATGCCCGTCGCGAACAGCGACAACTGCAGCAGCGCACCGCCGCTGAAGAGGTTGAGCAGCTGGTACACGCCCTGCTGGTCGGCCTGTGCGGTACAGGCCTGCACGGCGGCGAACGAGACCCCCGGAGCCGGGATGGTTGCACCGATCCGGTAGACCGCGACGATGGCTAGCGTGAACAGGATCTTCTTGCGTAGATCCGGCGTCGCGAGAGCCGAGCGGAATGCGCTGAGCACGCGGGGGACCTCCTCGGCGTCGTCGGTCGTCCCAACCGACGATCGGCTTGGCCGGTACGAGACCGGCGGGATGTCTGACTCACTGGCAAGCCAGGAACGCTTCAGGGCAAACAGGCCCGGAAGCGTGCCGCCGACTCTAACAGCTTCGCATGGGCCGCCCGCAGCGCGTGTGCGTTTTACGTCTCACCCCGGGCCGCTTCGCCGCAGAAGAGCCGCAGGTAGGGCCGGTCGGACCACAGATGATCACCTGTTCGGCCCGCACCATTCGGCGGGCTTTCCCACAGCAGCACGGAAAACAGCACCGCCAACCCCCGGCCGCCGTACGTGAGGGCCACCCTCCTTGACTCTGATTCCCTCAGGGTTCCCCTCACGACCCACCACCGATCGTGAGGGGCTCCTTCACGGACCCAGATTCCCTCAAGGAGCCCTTCACGGACCGCCCCCGCCGCCAGCCGCAACCGCCGGCCGGGATGCCGCCCCAATGTGGCATTGGGTGCATAGGACGCACCGAACGCCACATTGGGTGCATCCAACGCACCCAATGCCACATTGGGGCGCTAACCCCCACCACCGGCAAACCGCAGCCGACGCACCCGACCGCATCGAGGCCCCAACCGCAGCCGATGCACCCAACGAGCGAGGCACCCAGCCCCTCCCCCGCAGCCAATGCACCCAACGAGCGAGGCACCCACACCTCCCCCGCACCCCGATACGAAGCCTCCCTGCGGTTCGGGGGTGCTTGTCAAGGCATCTTTCCCGCCTTGACAAGCACCCCCGAACCGTCAGCACAATCAAGCTTCGGGGTGCCCCACGCAACCACCAGGC